>JBDTPK010000045.1:0-11545 GCA_039932735.1 Nitrospirota bacterium | reverse complement strand
TCCGTGTGTTTCACATGCAGAGAGAAAGTCCTTTCTCTTTACCCACTAAAGATGTGGTGTCGTGTGAGGTCGTGCTGACTCTTGTGGCGAGAATTCTTCAGATCGGGCGACAAGATTACTGGATGGAACGTGCGGTCTCCATTATTCGATTGCCATTTCACTGTGGTGCCACGAAGCGCCACCTATTCACCGTGGTAACGCCAATTGAAGAATTGAAACAGTACATTCATGGGGTGGTCATCCGCTTTTCTCCTTCGCCGAATACCCGGCAGCTTGCTGCGGGGAGCTTCATTGTGTGCCGACCAGTCGAATCTCCCAACCGTGGGGTAATTCATATCGAGAAGATCTCCTGGCAGGCGTAATGACAGTGGTCGCCGAGTTCTGATCCGACTCAAAAGACGAAGCAGGTCGTCTTCCAAGAGGCGCTGGCGATTGATCCGAGTTGGTGAGTCCCATAATGGGGCCAATTGTGTTGACGAGGTCCGTTACTCTGACGTAAGCTGGCTCTCAGCGATCTATGAGTGCGCGGACAGGAATATGGCGCTGTACGGAGTGAAGGAGAAGGGGACGACTATGAAGATCTATCTCGCCAATCCACGAGGGTTTTGCGCCGGAGTTGACCGGGCGATCGACATCGTCGATCTTTCGCTGAAGAAGTATGGGGCGCCGATCTACGTTCGACACGAAATCGTCCATAGCCGACATGTCGTGAACTCGCTCCGTACCAAGGGCGCCGTGTTTGTGGAAGAGTTGGGAGAAGTGCCGGAAGGTTCGGTTGTGATTTTCAGTGCCCATGGGGTCGCCAAGTCAGTCTGGGACGAAGCGAATCGGCGGCGGCTGCATGTGATCGATGCCACCTGTCCGTTGGTCATCAAAGTGCATAACGAGGTCAACCGCGACTATACGCAGGGATATGATCTCATTCTGATCGGCCATGCCGGCCATCCCGAGGTGATCGGGACACTCGGGCAGATCCCGGACAAGTTTCATCTGGTCTCCTCCGTGGCCGATGTTGAGAAGCTGCAGGTTGATAACGTCCACGACCTCTCATACGTCACGCAAACAACGCTGAGCGTCGATGAGTGCCGGGATATCGTCGGCGCGCTCCATGAACGGTTTCCGCACATCAAGGGGCCGCATCAGGAAGATATTTGTTACGCCACGCAGAACCGCCAGAATGCGGTGAAGGAACTCTCTAAGCTGGTGGATGTCATTCTCGTTATCGGTTCCCCGAATAGCTCAAATTCCAACCGCCTCCGTGAGTTGGGCGAACAGTGTGGCATTGCGTCCTACCTCATCGATGCCGCGTCCGATATCAATCCACTCTGGCTCATGAACGTGCATGCGGTCGGGATCACAGCCGGCGCGTCAGCGCCCGAGGTGTTGGTCGAAGAACTGGTGACGTATCTCAAGACCTTTGGAACCGCAGAGGTCCACGACCTGACAGTGATCGAAGAAGACGTGGAGTTTCTTCTCCCCAAGGAATTGATCACCATTGATTCTTCCAACAAATCTGTTGGGGCTCAGGTGGGATAGCTCCATCCTTGCTAGGTTCCTCCCTCCAAATGTTGTGGGTCCTTCCCGTCATGTCTACCACCGGCAGTATTTTTCTTTGATTTATATTGGCAGTCCGTGCTACAAAATCAACCGATAAAATTCCAGTGAATCCTCTTGAAATACGCTGCGGCATAAGGAGTCGACGATGTATTTGAAATCCCTTGAGATGACGGGATTTAAGTCGTTTGCCGAAGCCCGGATCGAATTCCCTGATGGCGTCACCGCCATTGTGGGGCCAAATGGAAGCGGGAAAAGTAATGTCGTCGATGCGATTCTTTGGGTACTCGGTGAGCAGAGCACGAAGGCCCTGCGTAGCGAGAAGATGGAAGATGTAATCTTTAACGGGACCGAAATGCGGAAGCCTCTCGGCTTGGCTGAAGTGTCGCTCGTGATCAGCGGACTGGATCGGATCACTGTCGATCCCTTATCGAGTCTTTCGAGCCAGCTATCGGAGTATCAAGAACTCATGATCACACGACGTCTGTATCGCAATGGCGAGAGCGAATACCTCATTAATAAGACCGCCTGCCGGTTGAAGGACATCCGGAACATTCTGCTGGATACCAGGGCCGGGACAAAAGGACATACCGTTATTGCGCAGGGGCAAATCGATCAGATCCTGAACGCCTCACCGCAAGATCGGCGCGAGTTGATCGAAGAAACCGCCGGTATCATTCGCTACAAGAAACAGAAGGCTGAAGCGTTGCGTAAATTGGATGCGACGCAGCAAAACCTCTTGCGGGTGAGGGATATCGTTGCTGAGGTAAAAAAGCAGTTGAATTCCCTCGATCGCCAAGCGAGGCAGGCACGGTCCTATCAGACGTTGCACCAAGAGGCCAAGTCTTTAGAGATTCAGCTGCTGACCCACGAATACCGTGTCCTCCGAACCACGATCAAGGAGGTGGAGTCGAAGTTGCAGACGTTGGGGGACCAGGAGTCTGAGCAGTCCGCCGAACTGGCGCGTCTGAATGCGGAACTTGAACGGATCAAGCTCGCGATTGCCATTGCGAACGAGGCGATTGGGCAGCAGCGGGAGGAACTGTCGAAGGTTGAACAGCAACAGGCGCGGGCGCTGACGGCGGCAGAAGTCGAACGCAATCGCGGAGAGCTCTATGTACAGCAGCAGTGTCAGGGAGGGGAGGAGCTCGAGCGCCTCATCCAGGAACAGAAGCAGGGTGCGGCGGAGGCGGCGGCCATTGAGGAGGCGCTGGCTGCACTCGAGCGTGAGTGTGCGGAGCGGGAGCAGGTCTGTACAACACTCGACGGGGAAATGAAAAAACTGGTTCATCAACGAACTGCGACCTTGGCTGAAGAAGAACGAGGGCGTCGGGACGTCCTCAACCTAGCGGTATTGGTTTCGAATACTGAACAAACCTTGGTGCAATTGGCCGCTCGCATTCACGAGGCGGCGGATCGTGAAGACCGGCTGACTCGTGAGCGGGAAGACTTTCGACTGCAGCATGCTATGACGATGGAAAAGCGTGAAACGCTTCAACAGGCTTCCCACGACGCGGAGCAATTGGTAGCTGATTTGCGTCGCCGGCGGCAGGGCGTCGAGGACGAAAACGAGCGCCTGTCGGTGGAGTTAGCCGAAGTCGACCAGCGGGTATTCCGTCAGTCGGAAGAGTTAGCCGCCGTGGACTCTCATCTCAGAACGTTGCAAGGCGTGCTGCAAGAAGATATGGGGTATGGGCGGCGCGGCAACGAAGAATCGACGGCACTCAAAACCTGTATCGGGGTTCGCGATGCCATTGCCGAGTGGTTGGTTGTGCCTCCTGGATGGGATCGTGCGGCGGAAGCGATGTTGGGCGAACGGGTGAGAGGATGGTTCGTCGATGACCCCACCGCAGCCTGTGAAGCAATCGAGTTTCTCAAAAGGAAGGATCTCGGGCGGGGCACGTTCATTCCGCAGCAGCCCCGCTGGACACCTAGGGACACGGCCTCTCGCTCCTGGTGGCCTGCGATGGAAGGCCAGCCCGGTGTGGTTGGACGTGCGGTCGATATGATCCAGGTAGAGGGGGGGCGAGAAGCCGCCCGTGACTATTTCTTCGATCGAATGGTATTCGTCGACACCCTGAAGGATGCGACGACTCTGTGGGAACAACAGCCCTATGCGGCTCCCGATGGCCCCATCCTCGTCACGCGTGCCGGAGAGATCTTGGATGCCGCAGGAGTGGTCACTGGTGGACAGACGAGTGCAACAGGAGGGGTGTTGCAACGTCGCCGAGAGGTGCTTCGCTTGGAAGCCCAGAGTGTCTCACTGATGGGATGCGTCGAAGAAGAGAAGCAGCGGCGTGAACGATTGCAGGTGCAGGGACAAGAGTTGCGCGAGCAGAGTCGGCAACTCGTGGGTGCGTTGCGTGACGCAGAAATGCAGGAGCTCTCATTGCGGAAAGACGCAGCTGGACTCCAGCATGTGCTGGGAGATCTCACTCAACGAATCGACACCTTGATGGGTGATGCACAACGAGACTCGGTGGAGGCGCAGCGGCTTAATCATGACATGCGCTCCGGCGAAGCGCAGCTCGAACAGTGGTTGGCGGAGAAGGCCGGTCAGGAAGCCGGGCTGAGTCGTGTGGGCGAACGGGTAGAACAGATTGACGACGACATGCAGGGGTTTCAACAGCGGGTCACGGAGGCGCAATTGGTGGCGCAGGGAATCCGGACAACTCGTGAGCATCGCCATCACGATCTTCTGCGGATTCAGCAACAGCAGCACGACGCGATCGCGCGCATTGAGACCCTGACGCGCCATGTCGAGGGACTCGCGACCTCGATCGAACAGAGCCGGGTTGAACGTGAACATCAAGAAACACGTTGCCGTGAGTTCGGTGAGTTGTCCGCCCAGGTGAAGGCTCAGTTGGTCGAACTACAAGAGTCGCAGGCGGAGGATATGGCGGCGGCGCACCAGCTCGATTCCGGGCTGGAGGACGTGCGCAGTGCGGTGTCGTCTCTTCGCGAATCCCGCATGGCGGTGGAGGTGAAGAAGGCGGAAATTCGGATGCAGTTGGGGACGGTCGAATCCACGCTCGTGGGAACGTACCAGGTCGAGCTTGCAACGCTGTTCGGTTCGCGGGCCGTGGAGATGATACCGGCAGAGCTGTCTATCGGGGAGGAACCGATCCCGGAAAGCCAACCGGCAGTCAATCAGGCCGCGCTACGGGAGCAACTCCAGAAGATTCGCGAAAAGCTCGATCGCCTGGGACCGATCAATTTGGCGGCCATCCAGGAACATCAAGAGCTGGATGAACGGCATCAATTCCTGACGACACAGGAACAGGATCTCTCCACCTCCATTGGCTCGCTCAAAGAAATCATTCAGCGCATCAACCGCACCACGAAAGACATGTTTGCCGGCACCTTTGTCGAGCTTCAACAGAAATTCAGTGAGGTGTTCGTGAAGTTCTTCCCCGGTGGTCGGGCCGAACTCCAGTTGGTCGAGGTACCGGTGGATGAGACGGCAGAAAGCCACGGACCGCAGGAGCCGGGAGTCGACATCGTGGTGCAACCACCGGGCAAACGCTTGAAGAGTATCACGATGCTTTCGGGCGGGGAGAAGACCTTAACGGCGATGGCCCTGCTCTTTGCGAGTTTCTTGATCAGGCCGACGCCGTTCTGTATTCTCGACGAAATCGATGCGCCGCTGGACGAAGAGAACATCGAGCGCTTCACCGGCGTCTTGCATGAACTTTCCGAAGGCGCGCAGTTCATGGTCATCACCCACAGCAAGCAGACCATGGCCGTTGCAGACTCGTTGTTTGGGGTCACCATGGAAGAGCCTGGCATCTCAAAAATTCTCTCAGTCAGGCTGGGCAATTTGCAGCCGGTTTAAGCAGGCCGTACTGCCAAAAACATTCGTATTTCAGAGGACTTCCGTCTCTCTACTTCTTGACCTTCGAGCAGAGGGTCTGCTATATAGCCCTAGACGGGTAGGTCTATGAGCAGGTCGCTCGTAGACCGGGCTGTGTTTATTTTAACGGGGCGGGGGCGAAGCGAGTCGCCCACATTGTCCCATCCACCTACAGTGTTTCACAGACCTATACAATGAAGCTGATTCGAACGTTTCTGGATCGTCTCTCCGAAAGCTTCTTCGTCTCCGTGTCGGAGAAGCTAGAGTTGGCGACAGAGCTGTCCAACGTTCCTCCACTACGACTGGTATCGGACACACCCCTGCTTTCGGTGCCGGTCGACACGACGATACGCCGCCCCGCCAGCCATGCGATGAGTCAAGTAGATGTGCTCGACGACGCAGTTCGGCGCAGCCAAGCCTGGTTATTATCCAGACAACATGCATCAGAGGGGTTCTGGGTTGCAGAGCTTGAAGCCGATACGACATTGACCGCTGAGTACCTCATGCTGCGTCGGTTTCTCGATCGGGTTGATTCCGAGCGAGAGCGCAAGGCGGTTTGCTATCTCCGTGCTATGCAGTTGTCCGATGGCGGCTGGCCGATTTTCTATGGAGGGCCTTCGGAGATCAGCGCGTCCGTCAAAGCCTATTTCGCCTTGAAATTGAGCGGTGTATCGGCAGACGAGCCCGCCATGGTTCGCGCCCGGAACCGTATCTTGACGATGGGCGGTGTGGTATCCGCAAATGTCTTTACAAAGATCATGTTGGCATTATTCGAGCAGTACGATTGGAATGGCGTTCCGAGTATGCCGCCCGAAATCATGCTCCTGCCGAAGCGGTTCTATTTCAGCATCTATGCCATCTCCTATTGGTCTCGTGCCGTGTTGATTCCTTTGCTGGTCGTATTTGCGCATCAGCCTGTTTGTCGTATCCCCAAGGAACAGGGGATCGACGAGCTCTATCTCACGCCTCGATCGGAGATTCATTATCGCGACGTGCCACCCTTCAATAAGGATCAACGGTGGTTCACACCGCATAATTTCTTTGTCCAGCTGGACCGGGTGCTGAAACTATACGACCGGATGCCCTTAAGTTGGTTGCGGGAAAAGGCCTTGCAAAAAACTGCTGCGTGGATGTTGGAACACATGCAGGGGAGCGGCGGGCTGGGAGCAATTTATCCGGCCATGGCGAATTCGATCGTGGCCCTCCGCTGTCTCGGCTATCAGGTGGAAGACCCCTTGGTGCGAAAGGCGCTCCAGGAAATCGAATCGCTAGAAGTCTACGACACGGTGTCGAATGGCGAGCAGCGCGTCGAGACCCTGCATCTTCAGCCCTGTCACTCTCCCATCTGGGATACGGCATTGTTCATGAACGCCCTGATCGAAACCGGGATGCCCCAAGACCACCTGGCACTCCAAAAGGCGGGTGCCTACCTGGTCTCTCGCCAAACGAACACGGTTGGAGATTGGAAGTTCTCGTCTCCCAACGCGAAACCGGGCGGCTGGTACTTCCAGTTCGAAAACGAATTCTATCCCGATGTGGACGACTCGGCAGTGGTATTAATGGCGCTGTCGAAAGTTCGGATGGCTCCGACCACCGGCTTAAAGGAATCTATCCAGAGGGGCACCAATTGGGTGCTCGCCATGCAAGGGTCTGATGGTGGGTGGGGCGCGTACGACAAGGACAACAATCGTATCGTATTCAATTATATTCCCTTTGCCGACCACCATGCCTTGCTCGATCCGAGCACGTCGGACTTGACTGGACGCTGCCTCGAGATGCTGGCGGCGTTGGGCTACGATCAGACGCACCCCGCCGTGGCGCCGGCTCTTCAGTTCCTCAAGCGAGAGCAGGAAGCCGATGGGAGTTGGTATGGTCGGTGGGGCGTCAATTATATCTATGGCACCTGGTCCGTGCTGGCCGGTCTCCGTGCGATCGGCGTGGATCTCTCGGAGCCTTCTATTCGCCGTGCAGTTGCTTGGCTGGAGTCGAAACAGAATTCCGATGGAGGCTGGGGTGAGTCGTGCCTGTCCTACGACGACCCAGCATGGAGCGGGAAAGGGGATAGTTCGCCTTCTCAAACGGCCTGGGCCATCATGGGACTCATGTCGGCGGGGATGATCGACGCCATCAGTGTGGCTCGCGGCATTCAATATCTGCTCCGTCATCAAATGAAAGATGGATCGTGGAAAGAGGTTCGCCATACAGGCACGGGATTTCCACGAGTGTTTTATCTCCGCTACCATTGGTACTGCCAATACTTTCCGTTATGGGCCTTGGCCATGTATCGGAATCTACGGACGCGCGGGAAGATGCGGGCCGACGAGGTTCGGCAGCATGTCCTTGCGTCCGGGTGTCATCGAGACGATCGTTGAACAGTCCGCCGGCGTCATCCGTTGGCACGTGGGAGCCCCTCTCAGGATCTTCGGAAAATCCCATCGCCATTTTTGCCGCGACTCGCTGGGAACTCCAGGCCGTTCGCCGCGCCCTGGCGACAGATCATGTTGCGACAATCGCCGGAGTGCGCTGTCACATTGGACAGCAGGGGAGGCGCACCTACTGGCTCATCCAAACCGGGGTCGGTCCTGTTGCGGCAAGCGCTGTCGCGGGAAGGGTGCTGAGCGCACAGGCCATGTCGCTGGTCCTATCGACAGGTTTTGCCTGCGCGCTTGTTCCGGCTCAGGTGGGAGACCTCATCGTCGGCACGGCGGTGTCTTCCGTGCATGGCGAGGGGACATGGAAGATGGCGGATGACTCTGTATTTTGTGACGAGGCTGCACGGGCCGACGTCCTGATCGTGGCGCGGGATATGGGGGTCGCAGTGAAGACAGGAACAATCGTGTCGTCGGGGACCGTGGTGTGGCAGGCTGAAGAGAAGCGTCGGTTGTACCGTGCGACCAAGGCGACCGGGCTTGATATGGAAAGTGCAGCGGTGGCGGCCGTGGCGCAAGAGCAAGGGTTGCCGATGGCGATCGTGCGGACGGTCTCCGATCTGGTGGATGAAGACCTTCCGCTTGACTTCAATCTGTTTCTCAGGCCCACTGGCTGGATCAAAGGCCTGCAGGCAGTCATCAGCTGCCCTTCCAGCGTCGCGGGGCTGAATCGGCTGCGAAAGCAGAGTCAGGTAGCAGGGGATCAGCTGACAGAATGGTTTCAGCGTTATGCAGAGTCAGGGAGTAAATCTCTTCGACGATCCAGGTAGTCGATGACGAACGTGATTGAACAGTTAGGTGAGTGGGCCGTTTTTCGCGTACGAGAAATGGGCCGCATGCTGTTGTTCGTGCTGTCGGCTTTTGTTTGGCTAGTCCGGCCTCCGTTTCGATTCCATCAGATCATGAAACAGCTCCACTTTATCGGGTATAAATCCACGTTTGTCGTCGTGCTCACGGCGGCGTTTACGGGGATGGTGCTGGCGCTTCAAGGTTATTACAGCTTGCGGAAGTTTGGTTCCGAGGGGTTGCTGGGCTCCGCAGTGGCGTTGAGCATGATCCGGGAATTGGGGCCGGTGTTGGCCGCGTTGATGGTGACTGCGCGGGCCGGATCGGCCATGACTGCTGAAATCGGCATCATGCGGATTACGGAACAGATTGATGCGCTCGATACCATGGCGATCAATCCGCAGCAATATCTGATCGCCCCGAAACTGGTGGCCGGCGTGCTCGGGGTGCCGTTACTCGTAGCCATCTTCGATGTGGTCGGTATCTATGGCGGTTCCCTCATCGGAGTGGATTTGTTGGGAGTGAGCGAAGGGGCCTATTGGAATTCGGTCGAATCGGCAGTGGAGTGGAAAGATGTGTACGGTGGCATTCTTAAGTCGGTCAGCTTTGGACTGATCATCAGTTGGATCTGCTGCTATAAAGGGTTCTACACGAGGCAGAGCGCCGAGGGCCTTGGGAGCGCGACGACGGAGGCGGTGGTCTTGTCGTCGGTGCTCATCCTCGTATGGGACTATTTTCTCACGTCGGTTTTGCTTTAACACCCATGATCAGGCTGGTCGGCGTCGAAAAAAAATTTGGTGATCAGCGAGTCTTACAAGGCGTTGATCTCGCGATCCCCGTCGGCAAGCTGACGACCATCATCGGTGGCAGCGGATCGGGAAAGAGTGTGCTCCTCAAGCACATGATCGGGCTCATGCAGCCGGATCGCGGCGAGGTGTGGGTCGGCGATGTGGAGATCTCCCGGTTGTCCGGCACGCGTTTGAACGACGTGCGGAAACGGTTTGCGATGCTCTTTCAGAGCGCCGCGTTGTTCGATTCCCTGTCGGTCTTCGAGAACGTGGCGTTCCCTTTGCGAGAGAAGTTGCGGATGAAGGGCCCAGCCGTATCACAACGAGTCGAGGAGAAGCTGGAAGAAGTCGGGTTAGCCGGGATGGGGCACAAGTTTCCCGCCGAACTGAGCGGCGGCATGCGAAAGCGGGCCGGCTTGGCACGGGCATTGGTCATGGAGCCGGAGATTATCCTCTTTGATGAGCCCACGACGGGGTTGGACCCTTTGCTGGCGAAGTCGATTCATGACTTGATTGTGACGATGCATCGGAGGTTCGGGTTTACCGCGATTATGGTCAGTCACGAAATTCCGGAGATCTTCGGGATTTCCGACTGGGTAGCGATGATTCAGAAAGGCAAGATTGCATTGATGGCCACGGCTGCTGAGTTTCAGGGCACAACCGATCCGGAAATTCAAGAATTCATTTCAGTTGGCGGAACCGTGGCGTTGCCGAGGTGAGAGGAGAGTACCAAGGATGGAAAAAACAAAGTTGGAGCTGGTGGTCGGCGTGTTTGTGCTCGTCGGAATGTTGTGCCTCGGTTATTTGTCGATCAAGCTTGGGAAGCTCGAGTTGATCGGTGGCGCGGTCTATGAAGTAGAGGCCCAGTTCAACACCGCCTCGGGGCTCAAGCCTGGTTCGACAATTGAAATCGCCGGTGTCGAGGTCGGCAGGGTTCGAGGGATCACGCTCATCGAGGATCGTGCGAAGGTGAAACTGGCGGTTAACAACACCGTCAAGCTCTATACAGACACCTTTGCGTCCATCAAGACGCGGGGCATCATTGGAGAGAAATTCTTGGCCCTGTCTCCGGGAGGGGGTGGCGATCCGCTCAAACCGGGAGATACGATAAGGGATACTGAATCGGGTCTCGATCTTGAGGAGTTGGTGAGTCAGTATGTCCATGGCAAAGTGAAGTGACGATCCGATGACGGAGCGCACGAAGGCGTATATAGAGAGGAGGATACATGGAGACCCAAGGATCTGCCGTGACACAAGGGCAGAGATGGAGCTTGAGTGGGCTCGCCAGTGGGATAGCCTGTCTGCTGTTGCTGCTTTGCTGGGTGACCGTACAACCGGCCGCGGCAGGTGGCGCGACTGAGGCCATGAAAAGCACCATCAATGAGGTGCTGAACATTATCCAGGACGAGAATCTCAAACAGCCGGGGAAAGCTGAGGAGCGCCGGCGGCGATTGGAACAGGTCGTCGGGGATCGGTTTGACTATCCGGAAATGTCGAGACGGTCACTCGGGGCTCCTTGGAATACGCTATCCGACAAAGACAAAGAAGAATTTGTTGCCTTGTTCAGGACGCTCTTGACCAATTCCTATGCCGACAAGATCGAAAGCTACTCCGGAGAAGGGGTGCAGTATATCAATGAACGGACTGAGAAAAACTATGCCGAAGTCAGGACAAAGGTGCTGACCGGCAAGGTCGAAATTCCGCTCGACTACCGACTGCTCAATAAGGGCGCCGAGTGGCGTGTCTATGATGTGGTGGTGGATGGTGTCAGCTTAGTCAATAATTACCGAGGGCAATTCTCGAAGATCCTCCGTACTTCAACCTTCGCTGACCTGGTGGACCAACTTCGGAAGAAATCTGATAAGATTAAAGCCTCATAACTCACTCCCCCCATGAATTCCATGATAAGCCTATGCGGCCTCGTTGCCGGTGTCATCGTGTTTCTCGCGGTGAGCCTTCTCGGGTTACCGGAGCATGCAAGAGCCGGCGTCGAATATTTCCCGATTCCTGCCATATCCACCAGCAAAAACGATGGGAACGATGCTGGGTTGATCGTTCCGATTCTGAAGTCTGACCCCGATGGAGAGCTCAAATACCTCCTCGCTCCGATGCTCATTCATAATTCCATCGTTGGG
>JBDTPK010000044.1:0-11861 GCA_039932735.1 Nitrospirota bacterium | reverse complement strand
CTAGCTGGAATATCGTGCCTCGCCGGGAGAGTGCTCTGGCATGAGCCTTGACATGTATCTGGGTAGGATTGAACGAAATCCGGCGAGATAAAAGTGGTATAAGGCGGGGATATAAGGCCTGGAGTTGGGATCGTGAAACGAAAGAGCCGTGGAGTAGGCAGATCTTTCGATAGTATTCTGGATTGCTTGACATGAGTAGAAGGCCATTGTTATATTCCCCCGCGTTTTGTCGCTTTGCCATGGATCTGATGAGCCAGTAGCTCAATGTCGAGTTCACGTGCGGTGGTTAAACACAAAGGAGGAAATCTAATGGGGTATTTTTCTAAGTTCCTGGGAATCAGCGCAGCGCTGATCATGCTGTCGGCCTCAGTGGTAGGAGCCGAGGAGAAGGATCCACTTAAGCCCCGTGTTCCGCCTGATCAGAAGGCCGCGGCGAGGGAAAACATGAATCCGGTTGCCTCGACCCCGGAGAACATTGCCAAAGGAAAGGCGCTGTACGAGGGTAAGGGAACCTGCTTTAATTGTCATGGGAAAGATGGGAATGGCCAGGGCGAGGCCGGTAAGGTTCTGAATCCGAGCCCCCGCGATTTCACGAATTGTAAGTTCCATAAGAAGCGGAAAGATGGCGAGCTCTTCTGGGTAATCAAGAACGGGAGTGTCGGTACAGGGATGATCTCCTTGACTCCGGCCATTATCACAGAAGAGGAAGCCTGGACGATCATCAACTACGAGCGGGCCTTCTGTAAAGGCGAGTAGTGTCGTCGCAACGGTGAATTCTAAGAGGGTGGAGGATCGAATCCTTCACCCTCTTGTTTAGTCTTCAGATCGTGTGAGTCTGTCTCGTTGAACAGCCGTATTCTGGCCGATTTTTCATCCTCTCTCCCTGAGTCTTCCAATGCAGATTCTTCACCCTGAAACGCGCCTTGTCCCAACCAAGGCCGCAGCGAACGATCACTATCAAAAGGGGTGGCTGGGATAATCCCAACTGCGTGCATCCAACGAGGGCCTTCTGATTCTTCGACTCCCCCAGAAGGAGCGGGCAGATTGTTCTTTACTACGCGCATCGAGCGACCACCGCTTTATCGTGGGGCTCTGCGAGCAAGAAGAACGGTCTGCTTCCTCCTTCGTATCATTCTGAGGCCGCGCGTTGCGCGGGCACGGGGATTGCCCCAGCTACCCCGCTCACTTTTTCAGCATCCTGTTAATGAGCTACGGTGCTCTGGATCGCAGCAAGCTTGGTCAATATCAAGGCAGCGGAAGGATCGGTCGGGTTGATTGCCGGAATAACGAACGGGCGTTGCTCCTGTTGCATATAGGTTTTGGAGGCCCAGCGCACTTTCTGGCTCAGATAGGTCACTGTTTCGCCGAGTGTCACGTCGCCATCTCGGTTGGTGTCGGCCTCACCGCGCAGTGCCCTCAGCAAATAGTAGGTGAACAGGCCATGTTGATGCTGGTCGTCCTCCAAGCCCTGCCCGATGCCGCTGGTTCCGATGACGTGGAGGGTTGAGCTTCCTGTGGGATTCCATTGGGGGATGGTGGTGAGGGCGGTCTTAGTTCGGCTATCCGGACCCATGTGCGACATGATGCCATCGAACAGAAACACCGTCTGTTTGGCCTGTAAGCGAGACAGGGCTGTCTCCAAATCCTTGAGTGGGTATGATCGTGAGCTGGTCGTAGCGGTCCCATCGTACGGTACGAGGAAGGTCTCTCCCGTCGAAGAGACCGAAGCCAGACCGGCGAAATAGACTATGACGACTGCGTTCTTGTTCATGCGAGGCGGCAGCCAGTCCAGCAACGCTTCGTCGATATCCGAACGTATGGCCTTCCAGTCTTGCAGGAGAAGAATGTTGGAGGCCGGCACGCCACCGAAGGCTCGAAAATAGTTCGAGACCATCTGGGCATCCATGGAAGCAAACTTACGGGATGGGACTTGCCGGTTTCGGTAGGATCCGATCCCAATTGAGATCAAGTAGGTGTGGGGCTGCCGAAATTCAGTGGCGATCGCAGGGATGTGATCCACATCATCGACGTTGATGCTGGTTGGTTGGATTGCCAAAGCTAGGGTTTGAGTCGGCGGATGAGGAAGGGTTTTTGAATGAGAGACCGCCACGTGGATCTCGGCCCTCTGCTGTTGAAGGGACGGTGGTACCGTTGCCACAAATTCGATCGAGCGGGATTGGCCTGGTTGCAGCCGCCCAATCGCCAACGTGGTGGTCGGAAACTGGGCGAGCAGCGAAGCGGTTCCCGTCAAGGTCGCCGTGACGCCCTGAACCTCCTGCTCTCCTCCGTTCATGAGGTCGATGCGCACCCGAATGCGCTCGCCTTCTTCAAAGACCAAATTGCTGTTTTCGTCCAGTACAGTGGCTTTAAATACGAGTGCCGATGGAGTGTGTTGGGCTGGCATGGCCGCTGTCGGTGGAACTGGTCTCATGGACAAGGCTGCCACTGGTGCGGGATCGGTTGCATCCGTCGCTGCCAACTGGGTGCGGACGGCGCGCATAATTTGCGTCGAGAGCGCGATTCCGGCGTCATGGACGAACTCCCCCATATTGCCGTAATCGCATCGGCGTGGGGCTGGTTCGAGAATAAGGCGTTGGTTGTGCACGATGGAAACGGTCTGCTGGCCAAGCTCTTTTCCTGCGGCATCCTTGAGGGTGACGTGTGTCTCGAGGGTCATGTCCGCAGGCACTCGATCATAGACATGATCAGCCCAAAGCTTCAGGATCGAACGTTGGAGCGTCACCACGATCTCCTTGTCGGGTGGGATCTGTGCGGGGATTCCATCGGTGACGGAGACGGCGGTAAAATTTTGGGAGGCCGCGTCAATCATCATTGATTCGACTTCTTCCCCCACATTGAGCTCGTGGGGACTATTACACCCATCGATGTACTGCATCGTGAGATTGGTGAGGGCGGAGTCAAAGGTCAGCTTGACGGAGTGGGTCAGACGCGGACCCAAGTCCGGTAAAGGCGTTCGGTGAAACGACGACGTCACCTTCTCGCATCCCGACAGTCCAACCCCTGAGATGAGGAGGCACAAGAGGATGGTCCATCGCATCGTGAGTCGTTGAGGTAAGCCTGTTTGGCGTTGTTCAATGAGCATGGTCTCGCCTGCACGATTCATGATGGTTCGTCGCGAAATCGCTGAGCCGCGTCGCGAGACCGGGGCGCAGAGCTCTGAGGACGTGAGGCGTACTCAGGCAGTGCATTGAGGGTCCGAGGGACGAGCCCGCCGGACGAAGGCTCGTCGCAACAGCGAATCGGCCATGGTCGCAGCAGTGTTCATGCGTGATGCGGGCTAAGGGAAGCTGTCTGTCGTGCCTGGAATTCACGTCCGGTACTGCACGAACAAGTCAGACTGAATGTAGCAGGGCGTCGGGGTGTTTTGCGAGCCCGAGAGCCGTCAGCCACTCTGTGTTCTTGATGCGAACCAGAACCCACTCGCATGTGGTATTGAGTACAGGTAGTATTGCGCGAGGGAGGATTTTGTCTGACTTGACAGAGCTGCCAAGGGGGAGCGAACGTACAAGGACGGAGAATGAAGCGGCAGACGAGCCCATACGGTTTGAGGTGGGAGATGTGCTGTCTGTGTAACCAATTCGGCCTCATGCTCAGCGCAGTATTCTTGGTGTCTTGTGCCTCCGCCGTTCCCCCTGCACGCATCGGTGATTATGTTTCTACGTGGCGCCAGGTCGGCGGTGAGGCGTTCGCGAGGATCGATCAGCGCCCCCTGCAGGCAGGGCTTGTCATGGTGTCGGACATGATAGAACCAATAGCGGCTTCGAATTTGCCGGAAGAGGCGCAGGCTCGCCTTGCCGAAAGTCTGCAACAGAATCTTGCCCGTGCGATTCCAGTTGCGATCACAGAGGTGATCTCAACCGACCGTATCAGGCCGAAGCCGCAAGGGGATTGGGCCCAGTTCGCTGAGTTGGGGCGGCAACGTGGACTCGACTATCTCGCTGTGGTGGTAGTCTCCAGCACCGAGCAGGAATATCCTGTGACGCTCTTTCTAGGATTGACCACGCACGCGCAGCCTGGACTTCGTCGAGATAACTGGTCGTTGCTAGAATTCGCTCTATTGGATTTGAAACAGAATCAGATCTTGGCGCAGGCCGAGGGGCGGGGCTGGGCCACGCTGGATCGTCCGAGTGTACCAGGGATCGATCAATGGTATCCGGCGATCTTCCTGCGCCCTCAGGATGAGCGACGTCTCTGGCCTCCGACATACGCGGGCGCGCTGAATATGCCTCGTGTCGTGTCCTTTGGGCAAGCGGCTCAGCGACTGGTGCTGACGCTCCAGCATTCGTGGCGTGGAGTTGCAGAGTCTGAATCAGCGGCTTGGACAACCAGGTTGTCGCAAGATGTCGAATCGTCTCGCGTGACAAGCAAGAGGCGAGGATCCGCCTGGGGCTATTAGTCTTTGAAGCCCTCTGAACGGATAGTGTACAATATCTGTGCTTGCCTTATGCTGTCGTGTCGATAAACCCTGTGGAGGAATGCTGTTATGGTCATGCGGAGTCGGATATGGAATATTCGAGGTCTTGTCACAGGTATCGGTCTCGTTATGGGCGCTGTTGCCTTTACTGTCCTTCCCGGTGATCCCACAGCGTTCGCCGCCGGGGTTCCCGCAGGGATGACACAAGGATTTTCAGAGATTGTCAAGAAGGTCATGCCGGCGGTGGTGAATATTGCGGTGACTGGGGGGAAAGAAGGCAGAGGGCGGGGCCGGAAGGCTCCGACGCCACCAGGTCCATTTGGTGGCCCCCCGGGTGAAGAAGCCCCGGAGGGTGAACTCCCGACTCCTCCGCCGATGCCGCCAGGTGGAGGACATGGACGCCCTGATCAAAGTGCCGGGTCGGGTGTCATTTTCGACTCGAACGGCTTCATCGTCACCAACAATCACGTCGTCGAAGGCGCCACGCAAATCACCGTCACGCTGAGCGACAGACGTGAATTCAGCGCGAAAGTGGTGGGAACCGATCCGAAGACAGACTTGGCGGTGGTCAAGATCGAGGCGACGGATCTTCCGACCATGAAATGGGCTGAGTACGAAAAATTGCAAGTCGGAGATCTGGTGTTGGCAGTCGGCAGTCCGTTTGGACTCAGTTCAACCGTGACTCTGGGCATCATCAGCGCTTTAGGGCGCGGCAATGTCGGGATCGCCGACTACGAGGATTTTATCCAGACCGACGCCGCGATTAATCCCGGCAATTCCGGCGGCGCGTTGGTGAATTTGAGCGGTGAACTCATCGGGATCAATACAGCCATCTTCTCAAGGACCGGGGGGTCGGAGGGGATTGGGTTTGCCATTCCCAGCAGTATTGCGCTGGACATCGTCGACAGCCTGCAGAAGACTGGCAAGGTCGTCCGTGGCTGGATGGGTGTGGCCATTCAAGAGATCACGCCGGCTTTGGCCAAATCATTCAAGCTCCCGGAACAACGCAAGGGCGTACTCATCAGCGATGTGAATGAGAACGGCCCTTCCCATGCAGCAGGTGTGAAGCGCGGCGACGTGGTGATCGCGTTCAACGGAAAAGAGGTCCAAAACGTGAGTCAGTTGCGACACCTTGTGGCGCGCACGATGGTCGGCAAGGATGCGAAGGTGACGGTGTTGCGAGACGGGAAGGAACAGACCATCGTCATGAAGGTGGCAGAGCGACCGACAGATGAAATGTTGGCGAAAAAAGAGCCGTCAGTTCCCAAGGAGCCGGTCGCGACAGCGAAGTTGCCGGATAATGTCTTGGCCTCTCTCAGCGTGCAGGCGTTGGATGCGGCCACGATGAGTCAATTGGAGATCCCGTCGAAGACGACGGGTGTTGTGGTGACGTCGGTCGAAAGCGGCGGCGCGGCAGAAGCGGCGGGTCTGCAGCGCGGCGACGTGATTCAAGAAGTCAACCACGAAGCTGTGAAGTCGCTCGAAGACTACCAGAAAGCCTCGAGTAATTTGAAGAAAGATGAATTGGCCGTCCTGCTTTTGAGCCGGCAGGGGAATAGTTTGTTTGTCGCGGTCAATCCCAAGTAACACGCATGATACTGGCGGCGACCGGTCGGATCTTCGACGGTCGCCGCCGGCCATCGGATAAACGGTTCCTATGTCTTTCGGCCTGAATTCAGTCAATCAGTGGCTGCAAGACACTATCTTCAAGCCGCTGGAAGATAAGAAAAAGCCGGTCATGGAGCACCTCGTAGAGCTCCAGGTTCGGCTGACTCGCGTGGTCATCATCACCGCCGTGGTGTTTGTCGGCACGTTTTTCTATGCCGACCTATTAGTGAAGTGGCTCCGTATTCCCCTCCAGAACATGTTTGTGCCTGGTTCCCTCTCGTGGGTGCCGACCGATCTGCCGAATGTTCCGTTCGTGTTCCTCGCGCCGGCTGAAGCGCTGTGGCAGAACGTCAAGGTGGCCGGGCTCTTTGCCCTCGTTGCTGCCACTCCATACATTCTCTTGGAAGTCTGGCAATTCGTCGTGCCGGGCCTCCATGCGCAGGAACGGCGCTTTGTCGCCCCTTTTGTGGCACTGACCGCCGTGGCGTTTTACGCGGGAGTGGGGTTTGCGTTCTTTTTCATACTTCCGTTCGCACTGAATTTTTTGATCGCTTATGGCATCAATGCCGGCTTCGTTCCGCAGATCTCCATTGCACAGTACGTAGGATTTGCCCTCTGGTTCTTGGTGGTGTTCGGGTTGATTTTTGAAGTGCCTCTGGCGATCACCCTCATGGCGAAGTTTGGATGGGTCGATGCGCCGTTTCTCAAGCGATATCGCAAGTGGGCCCTGCTGGGATCGTTCATCTTTGCGGCAGTGCTCACTCCGACGCCCGATCCATTCAACCAATGTCTCATGGCCCTGCCGATGTATATCTTTTACGAAGTAGGGATCATCAGCGCGGGATTTTTCAACAAGAAGAAGCCGGTGTCGGAGGAGTCAGGTGTGCCGGCTATGGCTACCGCGGCGGCGGGAAGCGGAAAGGCGCCTTCGGTGGGACTCTCTCACGTGGGAGAGGGTGACTACGTCGGTGTGCCGACAGACCGACGGCGATGACGAGAACCGGTGGATTGGGCGGCACGTTTTCATGGAGAAGGAAAAAATATGGCTCGTGAATTAAACGTCATTCAACCTCCCGCGTCAGGCGGCAGCGATGCCTGCGTCTACATGTGGGCCTGCGCGATCTGCGACGAGAACGAAACCTGCCAGAAGGACAAGGAAGGTCACAGCCGTTGGCTGGTGGCCAAACGGATGGAGCGGATCGAGTATAAAGTGCTCATCATGAGCAATAAGGGTGGAGTCGGAAAGAGTACCTGTACGACGAACCTTGCGGTGAGTCTTGCGCTCAAGGGGTGGCATGTCGGTATTTGCGACATGGACATTCATGGTCCGAACATTCCCAAGATGGTGGGGGCTGAAGGACAGAAGCTCAAGATCAGCAGCTCGGGTGGAATCATCCCGTTTCAGGCCTACAACCTCAAGATTGCCTCGATGTCGTTTTTGTTGCAGAACTCGGACGATCCGATCATCTGGCGCGATGCGTACAAGTATGAGTTCATTAACCAACTGTTGGGCGGGGTCGAGTGGCAGGACCTCAATTTCTTGTTTGTCGACTTGCCCCCCGGAACCGGCAACGAGTCGGTCACGACCATCGACTTGCTCGGGAATGTCAGCGGCGCGGTGATTGTGACGACGCCACAGGAAGTGGCCTTGCTGGATTCACGCAAGTCGGTCACGTTCTGCAAAGATAGCGAAGTCCCGATCATTGGAATTATTGAAAACATGAGCGGGTTGGAGTGTCCCCATTGTCACAACCATATCGAGGTGTTCCGCAAGGGCGGCGGGGAAGCGTCGGCGATCGATATGGGCGTGCCCTTCCTCGGGCGGATTCCGCTCGATCCCGATGTCGTGATCCAGTCCGATGCCGGTGAGCCCTTTGCGATGTTCAATTCCGATACGGCCACGGCCCAGTGTTATCACGACATTGCCAACAAGGTCGAAGCGTTCTGCAAGAAGCGCGGGTCCCTCGTGAATGTTGGGTCGCGGCAGGCGCACTGATGAAGGAGAAACAGTGAAGGCGACAAACGCGACAGAGAGTCTCACGCAGCTGGAGGAGGCGCGACGGATCGTGTTGGAGGCCGCGCCGACTCTAGGCTTGGAGAAAATTTCGATCCTCGACGCTCTTGGCCGTGTTCTCGGGGAGGATATTACCGCGGAACGGGATAATCCACCCTGGGACAATAGCGCGATGGATGGGTTTGCGGTGCGGTGGGAGGATATCAAACAGGAACATGCCATTCAGAGAACGGTCACGCTCACAGTCATCGAAGATGTGGCTGCAGGCAAGATGCCGTCGAAGTCTGTCGGCGCAGGACAGGCGATCAGGATCATGACTGGAGCCCCGCTCCCGAAGGGGGCTGACACGGTCTTGAAGGTCGAAGATACCGAGCACACGCCTGACTCCGTGCGTGTCTTTACGCCGGAGCGGCAAGGCGCCAACATTCGACCTCAGGGCGAAGACGTGAAGAAGGGCGAGTGCATCATCGCGAAAGGAACTCAGATTCGGCCTGGTGAAGCGGGAATGCTGGCGATCCTCGCCAAGTCATTCATCTTTGCCTATCAGCGGCCCCGTGTCGCGATTCTTTCGACCGGTGACGAACTGGCGGATCTGGACGAGCGATTCAGCGAGGAGAAAATCATCAACTCCAACAGCTATGGGATTGCAGCCGCGGTACAGGAGGCGGGCGGCATTCCCCTGCTACTGGGCATTGCGAGGGATACCCCTGCCGCGTTGAAGGAAAAGATTTCACAGGGGTTGACGGCGGATATTCTGGTGCTGTCCGGCGGCGTATCGATGGGCGACTACGATTTTACAAAAACGGTCTTTCACGAATTAGGCGCGGACATGAATTTCTGGAAGCTGGCGATCAGGCCGGGGCAGCCGCTGGCCTTCGGCAAGATTCAAGGCAAGCTCGCCTTCGGCTTGCCGGGGAATCCCGTATCCTCCATGGTGACGTTCGAACAGTTGGTGCGGCCGGCCATGCTCAAAATGAGCGGGCACCGGAGCTATGGCCGTCCAGTTGTGCAGGCGATTTTCCAGGAAAAGTTTTCCAAGCGGACAGATCGGCGTCATTTTCTACGCGGTGTGCTCACGCAAGAAGAGGGCGTCTTTAAGGTTCGTACGACCGGGGCGCAAGGGTCCGGGATTTTGACCTCCATGGTGAAGGCCAATTGTTTGATCGACATCCCCGTCGAAGTTGAACGAGTGAACCAGGGTGATCTCGTATCAGTTCAATTGTTGAGTGGGGAGGCCTGGGCCAGCCGTGCTGAAGATAGTCACACCGATCCTCACAAGCTGTCCTGTTGCTCATAAGGAAAGGATGTCAAGAATCATCCGTCACTAGTCGATGGCGGGAATCGCACTTCCCAGCCATTGACCAGTCACGATGGACCATTGACCAGTCACACGTATGGCCGTACCTATTGTCTCCTTTGTCGGTCGCTCAAACAGCGGAAAAACTACGCTGATCGAGCGCGTGATTCCCGAGTTGGTCCGGGCCGGCTACAAAGTGGCGACGGTGAAGCATGCCGGACACGGGTTTGACCTCGATACAGAGGGGAAAGACAGCTGGCGTCACAAGCGCGCCGGCGCCAGCAGCGTGATGGTGCTCTCCAAGGGGAGCATGGCGATGTTTGCCGATGTTTCGGATCACATGAATGTCGAAGAGGTACGGGATCGGTTTCTCGATCACACCTACGATCTGATCATTGCCGAAGGTTGGAAACATGAAGGCTATCCGAAGATTGTGATCGTCCGTGAAGAGATCGGCGAAATTCCTGTATCCATGGATCGGCTACTCGCGGTGGTATCGGACAAGCCGGTGGATCTATCCGTACCGCTATTTGAGTTGGACGATGTCGTTGGTGTGGCCGCCTTGCTTATGAAACAGTTTCCGCGATCGCCGGCTCGTTCGGAGCATGGACTGGAATCCTAAAGCAGTCGTCGTCCTGGTCCATATTATCTATAAGGGTTCGTTGCGAAGGCGCGTAGACGCGGGTGAGACGGGCTGTCCACGCAGCCTATCTGCGTTTTCAGCAGCTGCGCCATGCGTCACGAGGGCTTGCTTCGTGGCTGGTAATCCCGCACGTGTTGCATTCTGTTAAACCCCTGATCATTCATGGCCACACCTGTCCTGCATGTCCAACATCTGGTGAAACGATTCGACGAGTTCGTTGCCGTCAACGATATTTCGTTCCACATCAGGCCGGGAGAAATTCTTGGCTTGCTGGGCCCAAACGGAGCAGGGAAGACGACCACGATTCAAATGCTGCTTGGGGTGGTAAAGCCGACCTCCGGCTCCATTCAGATGTTTGAACTCGATTTGGCGACTCACCGTGAAGAGATTCTACAACAAGTGAATTTTTCATCGACTTATGTCTCCATGCCGCAGGCGCTCACAGTCGAGGAGAATCTCTGGGTGATTGCCCGGCTGTACGGTCTGTCTCAGATCAAAGAGCGGGTCGACGATATCGTGAAGCGGCTTGAGATGGAGGAGTTTCGTCATAAAGTCACGCGCAAACTCTCTTCCGGTCAGAGCACTCGCCTTGGGCTCGCTAAGGCCTTTTTGACCGAACCGAAGATTCTTTTCCTCGACGAGCCGACCGCGAGTCTCGATCCTGATATCGCACAAAAGATTCGTAGTTTTCTCAAAGAAGAGCGACAATCGTCCGGACTCAGCCTGCTCTACTCTTCGCACAACATGCATGAGATGGAAGAAATGTCGGATCGAATCATTTTTCTCCAGCGGGGAAAGATTGTAGCGGAGGGAACGGCGCAGGAGATTGTGGCGCGGTTCGGGCAGGCGGATTTGGAAGAAGTGTTTGTGAAGTTGGCCAGAGAGAAATAGAGAAAGAGGAGCCGGGTGGGATGTTCCCTTTGCTCGCGCAACGCGCGGCCTGAGAAGGCCCTCGTTGGACGCGCGCAGTCAGGAACATCCTACCCGGTTCCTCTTCGGAGAAGAGGCTCCTGCCAATCAGAGTGAGGAAGGGGAAAAGCGAACGATGAAATTCTATCGAATTTATGCGCTGGTGGCGCGGTATCTGTATCTGTACCGGCGCAGCTTGCCGCGCATGATGGAGATTTTCTATTGGCCGCTCCTGGACCTCGTCATTTGGGGATTCATTACGGTCTACCTCATGAAATTTCAGGGAGAGATCCCTGGGGTGGTGACATTTTTTATCGGCGCCTTGATCCTGTGGGACATCCTATTCCGAGCCCAACAGGGAATTACGATTGCGTTTCTGGAGGAGATCTGGGCGAGAAACCTCATGAACTTGTTTGCAAGTCCGCTCAAGCCGAGCGAGTTTCTCGCAGCGACCATGGTCATGAGCATCTTTAAAGTGGTCGCGGTTTCTGTGGTGATGGTCGTCTGCGCAGGGCTGTTCTACTCCTACAATATCTTTGTGATCGGGCTGTGGCTGATCCCCTTTGTACTGAATCTCGTGATGACGGGATGGATTATCGGGGTACTGACCACGGCTCTCATCATGCGGTTCGGCCAGGAAGCGGAAGTCCTGGCTTGGAGTATGGTGTTCCTGTTCCAGCCCATCTCCTGCGTATTCTATCCAATCGACGTGCTTCCAGGGTGGTTGCAGACCATCGCCTGGATGAACCCGGCTGCCCATGTGTTTGAAGGGATGCGCGCCGTGATGAACACCTCTGCCGAGCCGATTGCCCATCTTGGGTGGGCGACCGGTCTCAATCTCTTGTTTCTCTGCATCGTGATTGCCGCCTTTCATTGGACCTTCGAACTTTGCCGGGAGCGTGGGCTGCTGGTGCGTATTGGAGAGTAAACCGACAGGGCCGGCTGGGACTCGGAT
>JBDTPK010000043.1:0-11870 GCA_039932735.1 Nitrospirota bacterium | reverse complement strand
AGGAGACGGCGATCACCAGCAGGGCGAAGAAGATCGGTTTGCCCACGCTTTTCGCGGCGTCGATAAGGACTGCTTCGCGCTCGGGCAAGGGCGGCAGCGACTTTAGTTTCTCCGTCTCGCCGACGGCTTCCAGGCGTTGTCGTTCCGCTTTCTCCGCCTCCCAATGTTCGAGTTTCTTGTGGACGTTCTCGATGATGACGATCGCGCCATCGACCATCGCGCCGATCGCGATGGCAATGCCGCCTAACGACATAATATTGGTCGTCACCCCGAGGAAGTACATCGGGATGAAGGAGAGCAGCACACCGACGGGCAGCGCGAGGATGACCACGAATGCGCTCCGCAAATGCAGGAGGAAAACAATGATCACGATGCTGACCACCACCATTTCCTCGATCAGCTTTTCGCGCAGGTTATCTATCGCCCGCTCGATGAGGGAGGAACGGTCATACACCGAGATGATTTCCATCCCTTCGGGCAGCGACGGCCGAAGCTCGTCGATCTTCGCCTTCACCCGGTTGATGACCTTGAGCGCGTTCTCGCCGTATCGCATCACGACGATGCCGCCCACGGCTTCGCCTTCGCCGTTGAGTTCGCCCGCGCCGCGTCGCATATCGGGACCGAAATGGATGCTGGTGGTCACCTGCTTGAGAAGGATGGGGATTCCGCGGTCATCGACTCCCACGGGGGTGTTCTCCAGGTCTTCAAGCGATTTGAGATAGCCCCGGCCGCGCACCATGTATTCGGCTTCGGACATTTCGACGACGCGCCCGCCGACATCATTGCTCGATTCGCGAATGGCCTGGATCACTTTGCCGATGGGCAGCTTGAACGCGAGCATCGCCGTTGGGTCCAACTCGACCTGATATTGTTTGACATAACCGCCCACCGAAGCGATTTCCGCGACGCCGGGGATTGCGGCGAGTTCATAGCGCAGCGTCCAATCCTGATAGGAACGCAACTGCTGAAGGTCATGTTTTCCTGTGCGGTCCACCAGAGCATACTGATAAACCCAGCCAACACCCGTGGCGTCGGGGCCAATCGTGGGTGTGATGCCTTCGGGAAGCTGACTCGTGACCTGGTTCATGTATTCCAGGACGCGGGATCGCGCCCAATACATGTCGGTGCCGTCATTGAAGATCACATAGACAAACGAGAGGCCGAAGAAGGACTGACCGCGCACATACTTCACATGCGGGGCATTGAGCAACGAGGTGACAATCGGATAAGTGATCTGGTCCTCGACCAGATCGGGACTGCGACCCGGCCATTCGGTGAACACGATGACCTGCACGTCCGAGAGGTCAGGGATGGCGTCCAACGGCGCATGAGTCATCGACCACCATCCGGCGAAAATGCCGAACGCGGTCAAGACGAAGACCATGAACTTGTTCCGTGCGCAAGCGTCTATTATTTTCGGGATCATCGTATAACTTCTCTTCGATTCACGTGTTTACTTGTCCATCTTCATACCGGCCATGCCGCCGCCGGATGTTGCGCTAAGCTGGCTCTCAGAATCGATCAGGAAATTGCCGCTGGCCACCACTACAACGCCGGGTTCCAGCCCGCTGAGGATTTGCGTCGTGTCGCCGGAAGTGAATCCTTTCCTGACCTCCTGCGGGACATAGGCGCCCTCGCCATGGGAAACATAGACAATCTGTCGCTTGCCGGTATCGAGCACGGCGCTTCGCGGCACCAACACGGTGGAATCAAGGTTTGCTTTGAGACCGACCCGCGCATACATGCCCGGTTTCAATTCCCCACCCGGGTTTTCGAGGACAAAGCGAACTCGCGTGGTGCGCGTCATGCTTTCGAGGAATGGATAAATGAAATCGACGGTCGCCGTGAACTCTTTGGCAGGATAATACGGCAGCGACACCTCCGCTGTTTGTCCCTTATGAATGAGCGCGAGGTCCTCTTCGTAAGCGTCAGCCTCAAGCCACACCTGTTCGAGATTGGCGATTTTGTAAATGGTCTCGCCTTCCTTGATGGCGCGTTCGCCGAAAGCGGCTTTGTGAACAACGATTCCAGAGACGGGCGAGTAAATACGGAGGAATTTCTCGGTCTTTCCCACCTTGATCAGCTCATCAATTTGCTTTTCGGTCACGTCCCACAGTTTGAGTCGGTTGCGTGAGGCTTTGACGAGCGGCTCCCACGCCGATCCAAGTTTTCCGCGAGTCTCCACGGCCTGGAGCAGTTCCTCCTGCGCCTGGTAGAGTTCCGGGCTGTAGAGCGTGAATAGTAGGTCTCCTTTGGCGACGAACTCTCCAGTCTTGCTGACAGCAAGTTCGCCGATGTAGCCGCTCGTCTTGGCGTTGACCTCGTAAACGCGGCTCTCGTCGTAGTTGATGCGGCCATAGAGGTCGAGGCTTCTAACAAGCCGTCCTTCCTTGGCCGTCGCCGTCTTGACGCCGATCAGTTGCTGTTGATGCTGGCTGAGCATGACGGTCTTGCGCCCCTCGATGGAGGACTCGGGCATCTTTTCGGGAGGCTTCTTATCCATCTTCATCGACATCCCCTCGTGATCGGATTGCTGCTGGGCGCTGGCGATCACGCATGGCCAGCACGTGAGAGCACATGCATACAATACGCCACATGAGAGCCGTGTCATTTTTTTGGATTGGTTTTTCATTGTGAGTGAAGGATTGGGGAGCCAGTGAGTGATGCCACGCCGAGGGATCGGTAGAGTTTCCACTTGGCGCGGGCGGCTTTGGCTTCAACATCGAGAAGCCCCAGCTGCAGATTTAGCACCGCATTCTCGGCATCGAGAACATTGAGGAAGTTCTGCCTGCCGCTCGAATACTCGGCCAATGCCAGCTCGCGGGCGCGCGTCGCTTGCGGAATCAATTTCTCGCGATGTAGCCGCATGCTCTCTTCAGCTGCCTGTGCGTTGCGGTAGGCGTCCAGAATCTCGCGTTTGATGGCGGCCCGGAGATCCAGAATCCGATTTTTCTGGGCACGCGACTTTTCCTTTGCCTGTTCAACCTGCGCGGCCTGCTTGTCCCACCAAAGCGGCAAGTTGATGGAGAAATAAACCATCGCCGCGTTTTTACCACTGTCCGGCGGAAGCCCCCCCGTCGGCATCTCGTTGGCTTCGCCGATTACTGTGTAATCGAGACCGAAGGTAAAATCGGGATAGTAATCGAGCCGGGCAATCCGCTCCCGGAGTTGTGCCGCATCGAGCTGCAACTCAGATGCAAGCAGTTCGGGCCGCACGCCGTAAGCGTAGGCAAAGCTGTCTTCGGCAGACGGCAGCGCCGGACGCCGCGAGCGCGCGGCAGTTTCCATTGAAAAACTCGCGTCCTTTGGTAGCGGCCCGTCGAGCCATCGCTCGATCCGGTCAACGGCTAGCTTTTCATTCTCATGCAGCATGATACGCCGGTCACGAAATTGGTCAGCCAGAACACTAAATCGCAGCACATCCTCCTGTCCCGCCGTCTTCCGACTCGTCGAACCGTAGATGCGTTCCGCAGCCTTCTTGATTTCGTCGGTAAGGATAATTTGTTTATCGAGCAACGCGATGGCATCGCGCGAATACGCTACTTCGATATAGGACATCGCAACCTGCAACGCGAGATCCTCGCCGGCGGCGTGCCAGATCAACTCCCTCGCCGCCGCTTCTTTTGCCGCTGCCTTCCGCGCAGTCGGCAGCTTTCCGAACCACGGAAACTTTTGTGCAATCCCGATTTTATCCTGCATCGGCCCGACCCGAGTTTCCACGCTGCTTGCGTAATATCCGAAGGTGAACATCGGATCAGGTAGGGCACCGTCAATCACGGCCTGATGTCGCGCGGATTTCCATTCCGCTTCGAGCGCGCGGAGTTGGGGGTTTTTTGCTAGTAGTATATCAATCAGTACGTCAGGCCCATTGGTAATTGGATTGGCGGCCGCCAATAATCCGATGTCAGCCAGGAAGATAATAGCTGAAACAAACCGAAAAAAATTCATCTGCAAATTGGCTTTAGGGAAACGTGTAATGGGAAAGTAATTGAAGCAATCGGGCTCACGCCAATATCCCCAACGATTCTAGTGCCTGCGATGGTTGAAATTCCAGTTTCGAAGATGATTGTGTAATTTCCCGCTGTTCCGAGGTCTACTGTCGTTGCGCCTCTAGAGCTGATAGCCATTATGAGCATTAGAAAATATATTTTGGCTATAGTTTTCAATGCTGGCGATTGTGCCCTGTAAGAATGAAGCCGACCAATACCTTGTTTGCATCGCTCTCATAGCCGCCAGCTATAGCTGCGAAACATGTTGTTTTCATAGGAACCTCCGATTGGCTGTCGTGTCTTTGTGGTTTGCGCAAAGCGCGATGGTTTATGTGAAGCGCTTCAATGAATAACCATGTAGATAGTTTGGGGGTTGATTGAATTTTTGCGCACACGAGACGCAATAGAAGACGTATTCGGTCCCGGTGAAAGTAAGTTGTGGCTTCTTTTTCATGAATAGATGATGCCTAAGTTCCCTCTTCTATTTTGCCGCGTGCCGGAGGCGGATTGATACCGAGTATCTTCAGCTTGACTGCAAAGCGGGTCGGATTCTGCTCATAAGTAGCCATGCAAAGCGGACAGCAGAGAGCAACCATGTGCCCGCCGATATTTAATCGGCAGAATCCGCCATTGTGTCCGATAGTTTTTCCACAAACCAGGCAGGCTTTGTCATAAGCTTCTTCGTTTTCCATAATTCATGCCGCTTTCTGTGTAATAGGATTGTTTTCACCTCCACAGGTGAATCCTGGCTGTTTTTCATCAAAAGTCATAATGACTAAATCTCCACCATCTCCTTATCTATTTAACGAAATCTTTTCGCCAATCCCTCAGGTTTAATTTTCGGAGCCGCAAAATATTTTGGCAGACTCACAGGCAATCCGGGGCATTTGCCTCGGGTAAGACTGAGGACGGATGCCGATGGGAACGTATTAGACTTTCGCTTGTGGCGGGTCGGCGAGTCCCCCCTGCGGCAGGCGTTCCGGCACCACGAGTCTCGCCACGCCGATCCGTTTGTCGGCCATCCCATAATAAACGTCGAAGCAATCCGGTGAGCCAAGATCGTCACGCCGATCAATGGCGGTGGGAAACACGACGTTGGGGACGATCCCCCGGCGTTCCTGCGCCAACTCCGGTGTCAGCACTGGTTCCTGCGAACGATACCGAATCACTTGAGGATGTTCCTGCGAAAGCACCAGCACACCAGCCGAGTAGCACAACTCGCGTGCGGCGTTGGAAGATGCCGAAAGTTCGCTGACTCCATGATAAATGGTCAGCCAACCATGCCGAGTCAGGATGGGCGGAGTGGCGCCACCGATTTTGAGCCGCTCCCAATCCAGCACCGGGCTGGCCAACCGGTGATGCGAATCAAAATGGCAGAGGTGATGATGTTTGGTACAGCTCTCCATGACCAAAGAGTGATAGGAAATCCAGATGCTTTCCCTGAGAATATCCACCACGCGAGGATACCCGCAGTGGAGCGTTTCGTCTGGACGGGTGCCCGGAAAGAGAGGGCGATGAATGAGGGCCATGGCCGGTCTGCCCTCCGCATCGGGAATGGCGACAGGAAAAAGCAGGGCGTCTTTGTTGGCGATGTCATTGAAGTCCACACTCTCATAAGGCATGAAGATTGCCAGCCCCATTCGCTCCCAGTGAAACAAGTCATCGGATATGGCCAATGCGATGCGCGGGCCCCGTGGAGAAAGCGCCGTGTAGGTCATCACATACCGCTGGAGTGGCTCGATAAAGGTAATACGCGGGTCCTCGCAGCCGCCGCTACCGTCGGGCCGCCGTTCATAATCTGCTTCGGGCTTCAGCGCAATACCGAGTCGCTCGACTCCGTCCGGGATACCGTTCTCATTAAACCGGACTCGAGCGATACCGATGATGGAGTGGTTGCCCCGCGCAACCAGTCGAGGGAAGAGATAAAGTTGTCCATCGGGGCCACGTGCGGAGGCTGGGTTCAGGACGCCTTCAGCCTCCAGCGGATTACCCGGCTCCGGTTCCATTACCACCCCAAGGCGTTCCATTTGAAAGTCACTCATAGATTCGTGGTTGCTGTTTCCAAATGGTGTTTCAGGTGTCTGTTCTTATCATCTGTGCTGAATACTTCCTTTGCATTGCGTGCGATAGTGAAGTGCCATAATTGAGGTATTCGATCTTTTTACCTTGCCACTGTACCGCAACGGCTGTGCTCCTTGCCCATAAACGGATTTTCGGCTGTAGAGGATACTTGAACCCACTTCCCGAATTCCGACATGGGGCAGTTAAGACAAGGTTCTGAGCAATGATAGATTTCGCAAGCCATGATGTAATATCCCGTTTGGGAAGATGCCAATCGAACAGCCTCCGCACTCAATGTTTTAAACTGGATGCGCGCTGCCTCAAGTGACGTACTTTGTCCCAATGCTGTTGCCGGTGTGGTGATGTGCTTGCGATCTCCGCCTGTATTTGCCAGTTCTGAGGCCGCTTTCCGTGCCTTTGCCAAATCGTCATGAGCGAGGGCAAAACGAATAATCTCATAATGACTCAATACTTCTTTCTCTGTGGGAGTGAGCTTGTGTGGTGGCGGTAAAACGCCGATGACAAAGAGTGAAAGCAACACCCCCGTAATCAATACTCCTGCGAGCAGGCACCCCATTCGAAATCGTGTTGCACGCTTGGGAGGAATAGATTGATCGGCTTTTAGTGTGCTCGGTTGTGGCAGTTTTCGCTTCATGTAATGACCACGCGATTATTCAAAGTTATAACCGTCAAAATCACCCATGGTGTATTGGCGTACCAGTAGCAGGCGCATCAGGAACTTTTCCCAAATCGCGCTGCATGTCGTCATTACTGGCAAGCATCGCTTGGGTGCCCGATGGGTTTTGATACCACCCTCCATAAAGAAAATCGTTTCCGTCTTCCGGTTTCAAATCTCCGAGGTCTTCTCGAACTTTAAAGTTCGTATACATTCCTCCCATCGTGATGTAACCATACGGGCCCGGAGAGCCGACCATCGGCACGCTATTGGGTGGAATCTTCATTCCCATATCGCCCATATCTGCCGACCCATCCTGTCCCATGGTCATGTAACCTGGAAGAAATGCGTGGACTTTTTTGTCGAGCTTGCCGGGATTAACACCAATGACATTCGGCAATCCGTGTCCCATTTGATTCATGACATGATGCGTCATATGGCAATGAAATGCCCAATCACCGGGATTATCTGCGATAAACTCAACGGTTCTCGTGCTACCTACTGGAACAATTACCGTTGTTTCGGGCCACTGTCCCGCTTCGGGAATCTGACCTCCATCGGTTTCAGTAACTTTAAAGGCATGTCCGTGGATATGAATTGGATGATGGTCCATCGCCGAAAGGTTACCAATGCGGATACGGACACGTTCGCCAATTTTTGCGAGCATGGGCGCGGTTCCCGGATAGGCACGTGCATTAAACGTCAAAACATTGAACTCCACCATTTCGTTCGGGTCAGGTCGGTGGGTGCCAGGAACAATTTTCCACTCACTGAGCATGTATACATAATCGCGGTCAGGTGGAGGTGTCTTTGATACGCGGGGATGAACGATGAACATTCCAAGCATACCCAGCGCCATTTGCGTCATTTCGTCGTGATGCGCGTGATACATGAATGCGCCATGCTGCCAGAGAGTGAACTCATATTTGAATGTCTGCCCCGGTTCAATGGGAGCCTGACTAAGTCCGCCAATACCATCCATGCCATTAGGCACGATTACCGCGTGCCAGTGTATGCTCGTAGCTTCGGGTAGCTTATTGGTGACGTAAATGCGGATGCGGTCTCCTTCGACACATTCGATAGTTGGCCCGTGCACCTGCCCATTAAAACCCCAGCAAAGCGCCCGAAGCTCCTCATTGTCTTTCGTTTTGGGAACAAAAATGTGGTCTACTTCCTCACAGGTAAGATGGAAGACTTTAACTCCATCAACGATACGAAAGGGTAACGTAGAGCCATTAAGGGTAATTGTAGGTTTATAATCCTTACCTGGCTCGCCGGGAGCAAGTGGCGCTTTCGTCCACACAGGCTGCTCAGATTCATTGAAATGGTAGGTGTGTTTTTCTAAGGGTGCGGAGGATTGTCCTCGGAGAACTGATGGCAGCGCCACAGCTCCCGCCAGTAGGGCGGAACCGCTAAGAAAAGCTCTGCGGCTTAATTGGGGTTCTTTGCTCATGGCTTTTATTCTTTCTTGGGAGTTATTTTCTTGCTGTCGGATTCCTTATGCGGAGTAAGAGTGCCGCCAACGACCCGTTCCAACTCGGCCCGCGTAATCCAGTAATCGCGCAACGTGTTTATGTATCCGCGTTCGGCTTTCAATTCATCCGCCTTTAAAAGAAATAATTCGTAGGGGCTTAGTTGCATCGCATTATATTGAAGCAGGGCTTTATTTACAATTTGGATGCGCATGGGGAGCATGTTGTCATGGTAAAAAACGGCCATGTCTCGAAGGCTACTCAGTTTGTCGCGATTTTCGCGGACTTCGGAACGGATATCCACGGCAAGCGCTTCCAGTTTGTTCGCAGAACGCCGCAATTCCGCACTGCCGCGTGCGATACGGCCTTGGCCTTGATTGAAAATGGGTATTTCCAGCTTAAAGGAAGGTCCCATATTCAGGGCTCCGTCAATATCCCTTTCACCACTGAAACCAAATTCTAATACAGGCACCCATCGAAAAGTTTTTGTCAGTCCAAGCGAGGAAGCCAGCATGGTAACTTCTCGGTGCGCAGCATGTAAATCAAGGCGCTGAGAAACGGCTAACGATTCAAGATGGGCAATAGGAAAACTTGAATCTGGCACAGGCAGGATATCGCCTTTAATTTCCCAGTTTGTTTGTGTTCCCCAGAGGCCGAGCAGCCGGGTTAGCTGTTCCTTGTGTTCAGACAAATCCGTTTCCGCTTGGGTAATTTCAATACGCCCTTCGCTGTAAGCCGCTTGTGCTTGAAGGAGTGCGAGGTCGGTTGTGTTTCCGGCCTTGAATTGTTTTTGGCTTAAATCCAGCGATGCCGTTGTCGTCTCCTGAATAAGTTTTAGCCTGAGAAGTAACTGCTGGTCAGCCTGCACCATAAAATAAGTCTTCTTGACCTTTGCGACAAGTTCCAGAACGTCCGCAGCTACCCGCAGTTCCGTTGTTTGCAATTGTTCATTGGCAATTTTCTTTTTCAGGGGAACCATCAATATCTGCACGAAGTCCTGAGCGACGAGCCACGCATATCGGTTTAAAACTCCTGCCGTAGCGGGAAACTGAACATCAAAATCCACGGACGGGTTTGGCAAGGTGACCGCTTCAATTACATTCGCCTGTGCAATGCCGATTTCTTCAAAGGTCACCTGTAACCCGCGATTGTTCAGAAGAGCAATTTGAACGGCACTGGACACGGTAAGCGGTCGTTTCAGTAGTTTTCGAACAAATGTCTGCGCTGTCTCACGGCTTGCATTCTCCTTCTGCCATTCCACGGTTGCGCCAGTGCGCTCGCGAATATCCTCTTCCACTTTATTTGCAGGCTGCGCATGCATGGGTAAAGCAGCCATCCCGAGAATACTAAAAATGATAATACGCTTCATTGTTGCATTCCAGGCATATTAGGCATGGAGTTTTCCTGTGGTGATTTATCACTTAACAGTTCCTTTGTCTTACTAGTCATCGCATCGCCCGAAAGACTCGAACGCTGGGAGCGAATTGGAGCTTCGGCAGCCGCAGGGCTTGCAGGATGATTCGATGGAAGCGGTTTGAGCGGAGCACTCGCACAGGCCGCAAGGAAAATAGGGAACATGAGAAGAATAGTGTATCGAAGCATATATAGTTAATGCAGTTCGTTAGCAGGGGGACGAAGCTCTGTATGACGGATTCTGCCGCCTGCCTGTGCAATATACCCTCCAACACCCAAAGAACCAATTGCGGAAACGAGGACAAGGATTGCAAGGGGCTTTACGGATTTCGGCCATTTAAGAGGAACTGTCAGGGAGAGCGCAGCGAATCCGGCCATCACATAGAAAACCCAAACCGTATTGTCAGCCCTGTCCATATGCTCATCAAGCCAGTTAACTCCCGCTTCATCCGCAATTTTATGAATAGGTTTATAGGCGGAAGAACCCGTCACATAAACGGGCCATGCGGATAATCCGGAAAAAAGAAGAATTATTAGAGCCGGAATAAGTGCCAGCGGATGTCTAAGCAGAAGCCCGACAATCAGTCCAAGCAAACCCACCCCAGTTCCAATGATAGGAAGATGATTAATCAGCAGGTGCAGATAGGCTGGCTGTTGGAACTCGGTAAACATGGGAAAACGTATTTTGGAGTAGGGTTTTTTGTCCTCTACTCCAAAGATACGAGTTACAAGGTTGTTAGGGGCTTATTTTTTCGGAGCGTCTTGGAGGGCTTTGATATATTTGCTTGGGTCTTCATTGAACTTTTTGACGCATTTTTTGCAGCAAAACTTCATTTCCTGACCTTGGTAAACCAACATCACGGGCTTGCCCATTTCAGTGAGTCCATCCTTCGATACAATGCAGGTCGTCAGTGGATACGGCTTTACAGCGTCTGCCGCTCGCGAGGTGACGGTTAGGGCGATGATGGTGACTGCGAGTAATGTAATTAGAGTTTTCATTAAGGAGTTAAACGGGGTGGTTTAGAAAATCCCTCAAATTATTTTCCCTGATAATGAACTTCTTTTGGGGAGTGTTTCCACAGCTTGGAAAAATCAAGAAATGGCGGCCCCTGGTCGCACTCATCATTTTCACCATGGACGACTATCTTTATGGTGGCGACTCCCTCATTAAGAGGTGCATCTCCAAAAAAAGGAGCTGCACCTTGTCCAAAGCGAGGTCCCCTTACTAAAAGCGTTCCATTAATTTTGTCGCAGCTTTGGTGGATGATTTTATTGGAAGCATCCAGGGCATAGACATGAACATGGGGACTGCGCGGAACACTATAACCATAACCCAAGTAAACCGTTCCCCGGACTTTTCCATTACGGGTCAGATATACATTTTTGGCGCTTAAAGCGGGGTCTTCCGAAGTAATGACCAAAGCGGGCCGCGCTGAACATATTGCAGTCAGTGCAAAAGTAAGAAAAAGAAATAATGGCGCTCTCATATCAAGTAAAACGATATTTCTTTGAAAATCCCTCAATTTTTCGAGGGAAACCTGATATATCTTCGTTAAACCATCTATGAACAAACATTCTCTCGATGAGTTGTTGAGTAACTATACAAAGAAGGAAGCCTCTCCGTTACCGGGCTCCTTTGCGCAGGATGTCATGCGGGAAATTCGTCTTCGCAAAGAACGTATGCCTTCTGGGTGGCTATCTGACATTTGCACGATGTTATTTAGACCAAGCCTACTCGCCACCAGTTTTGCCTTTTCCGTCGCAGTGGGTCTAATGCTGCCGCAAATGTTAAATTCTTCAAATTCCCAGCGGGCAGCTAGTGGTCTCGGGCTTACCGTGTTTTCAAGTGCCGGACACAATGTGCCCTCTGGACTTCTCGCCAAAAGATAATGAAAAAGCTGCCTACATTTCTTGCCATCATCGCAGGGATATTTCTGATAGCCGCTTGTGCTTCGATAGTCTCTATCGAGATATACACCAATCACGCGGAAAAGCACGCCGGTCACAATTGGATTCATAAACAGCTTCAATTGACAGCAGAGCAGGATAAGGCATTGGAACCTATTGAGCGACGATACCATGAACGCTGCGATAAACTGGAAGAACAGATGCAGCTTGGCAATAAGGAGCTGGCACAAGCTATTCTGGCCAGTGGAAAGGACTCTCCAAGGGTTAAAGACGCTATTGGAAAAATTCATATGGCAATGGGTGAATTGCAATATGTCACTATCGACCATGTTTTCGAGATGCATTCCGTAT
>JBDTPK010000042.1:0-11884 GCA_039932735.1 Nitrospirota bacterium | reverse complement strand
AAGGCGCTAGCCACTTACGGGAAAAAGATGCAGCGCGGAAAATCCACTGACCCATATGTTTCGGACAACGAGACACCACCCTCGCAGGAGGCTCAAAAGATTCGTCCAGCAAGCCCGCAGCGAGTGAAGGCCAGAATCGTACCCTCTGGGGTACGTTGAGAGTCTGAACGATTCAAGAATATCGCTGGCTGACTTTTTAGGATTCTGCTAGCCGGGAGGCCAGGCCATGTGTCGCCCGCCCAAGACATGGAGATGAAGGTGAAACACACTCTGGCCACCATGCGGGCCGGTATTGACAACAAAACGATACCCGGCGTCGGCGATTCCCTTCAATTTTGCAATTTTGTTGCCTGCCAGCATCAAGCGTCCGAGCAACTCGACATCAGAATCTTGAAGTTCGGCGATCGAACCCACATGTTTTCGGGGGATGACAAGCGTATGCGTCGGCGCCTGGGGATTGACATCGTCAAACGCAACCACCATGTCGTCCTCATAGACGAGCACCGCGGGAATGGTCCTCTCGGCGATTTTGCAAAAAATGCACTCGCTCATGAAGTGGGTCCTTTTCTCAAGCCCGATTTTCCGAACCGAATCGCCAACTCCTGATAGACTTCTTGCGGCGTAATGCCATGGTACCCCAGCGCCACCAAGGTATGGAACAACAGATCTGCCGTTTCGTAGACGATCTCGTCCTTCTTCCCACCTTTCCCTGCAATCGCCACCTCTCCGGCTTCCTCGACGACTTTCTTCAGAATACGATCGACCCCGCCATCCAGCAACTTGGAGGTGTAAGACTCGCTCGAAGGCTGGCGCTTCCGCTCTTGGATCGTCTGGTAGAGGCGTTCGAGAATGCCGCCCCAAGACTCGGACGTCTTCGTTTCTGGCGAATCGAGGCGAGAAAAGAAACAGGCCCGTTCCCCCGTGTGGCACGTCGGACCGACCGGCTCGACCTTTAAGAGCAGGGCATCGCCATCACAATCGAGAAACATATCTTTAAGTTGCAGCCTGTGACCGGAGGTCTCCCCCTTTTCCCATAACGTCTGGCGCGAACGGCTCCAGAAGTGCACGGACTTGGTCTCGACCGTCTTCTGCAGAGCCTCTTGATTCATAAAGGCCACCATCAACACCGTGCCATCCCGCCAATCCTGCACGACTGCTGAAATCAAACCTTGCTCATCGAATTTCAAACGTCCTACATTCATTATCGGATCGCCACTCCCTTCTGACGAAGATAGGCTTTCGCTTCAGGAATTGTGTAGGTCCGAAAATGGAAAATGGACGCGGCCAGGACTGCATCGGCCTTCCCCTTGACGAATCCGTCATAGAGATGATCTAAATTCCCCACTCCGCCCGACGCAATCACCGGAATCGACACCGCTTCTGACACGGTAGCCGTCAACGCAAGGTCATATCCATGCCGATGCCCATCTTGATCCATACTCGTAAGCAAAATCTCGCCTGCCCCATACAAGGCCATCCGCTTCGCCCATTCGACGACATCGAGACCGGCTGCCTTGCGGCCTCCATGGGTGAATACTTCCCACCCCGTAGCCGGTACGGAACGAGACTTAGCATCGATCGCCACGACGATGCATTGCGTCCCGAATCGCTCCGCCGCTTCCTTCACAAATTCAGGCCGTTGGACTGCCGATGTATTGATGCTCACTTTATCCGCCCCCGCGTTTAGCAGCGCCCTGATGTCTTCGATTGTTCTCACTCCTCCACCGACAGTCAGGGGCATAAAGACCTGCGCCGCCGTCCGCCCGACCACATCGATCGTCGTTTTGCGGTTCTCCTGGGAGGCCGTGATGTCCAAGAAACAGAGCTCATCCGCTCCTTCTCGATCATAGAGTATTGCAACTTCAACCGGATCTCCCGCATCGCGAAAATTCACATAGCTCACCCCTTTGACGACACGGCCGTCTTTGACATCGAGGCAGGGAATGATGCGTTTAGTCAACATCGCAGCATGTGAAACGACCATGCGAGAAAAGAATTCATCATGCCTCACGGAGGGCTGTGACAGCAGCACGATAGTCGAGTTTGCCGTCGTAGAGGGCCTTCCCGACAATCGCGCCTTCAACTCGTAGACCGAGCGCCTGCACGGCCCGCAAGTCTTCGACACGCGAAATCCCGCCCGAGGCGATCACAGGGAATGGCGACAACTCCACCACCTCCCGCAACGCCGCCAGATTCGGCCCGCCCAACATACCATCGCGGGCGATGTCCGTATAGATCACCGCGCCCAAGGCATGGCCTGACAATTCCTTGAGCAGGTCTGTCGCCTTCGTCTCCGATATCGACGTCCAACCCTTGACCGCCACCTTCCCATCCCAGGCATCCAATCCCAACAGGATCTGGCGAGGAAACTCCTGGCAGGCCTTCTCCAGAAAAGACCGATCGGTCAAGGCCGCAGTCCCGAGCACCACCCTGGTCACACCCGCGCCCAGATAGCGCTGCACAGTCTCGATCGACCGGATCCCGCCCCCAACTTGCACCTTCACCGTAACGGTGCGAATGATCGCTTCAATCTGGGGTAGATTGCGCGGCTCTCCCTCCACGGCTCCATTGAGGTCCACGACATGGATCAGCGTTGCGCCGCCCTGCTGCCATTGCCTCGCGACAGCCGGCACGTCGTCGGAATAGACCGTCTCCGCCGCCATGTCGCCCTGACGCAATCGCACGCAGCGGCCATCTTTCAGATCAATTGCAGGAATAACGAGCATGCACAGAACCGCTTCCTTTTAGTGTTCCACTACCGTTCCAAACGGAAACTCGTTGAGCATATGCTCGACTCCATACGCCGCCAGCTCTTCCGCTGTCACAAATACCCCACGCCGCTGAATAAATCCCATCAAGTCTTCCGTCATCGGTCGCTGCTTTTCGTAGTAATTCCCTTCCCATAGAACTTGCCCATCAGCCGCGACGACCTTGGCTTCAAAGCCCACCATTGCCGGAGGGCTGGCGCCAAAGCGACCACCGACTCGCTCCTGATACACCAATACTTGGCCGATCAACGAGGCATCCGCCTTGAGAAGGTTCGCCACCGTCACCGCCGGTGACTGACCGACGGAAAGTTTCGGCAGCAGCGGAGATGCGAGTGCCTTCGCTGTTTCATGAGGCGAAAGCACCGTGACCCCCTGCCGGGACTTCAACTGACTCCATAGCAACTGCGTGACGATATCCCCAGCTCCAGCAGGCACCGTGACTGTTTGTCTGAGAGGCTGTTCGGCGTGCGGAGTCACCGCTATCGATATATCGGACCTTCGAACCTCCGGCGGCGCCAAGAGGGTCTGCTCGGCGACGTCCCTCACCTGTGGCGTCGCGAGAGTCGTGAACTGGACCAGGGCGATAGTACGAATCTGATAGCGCGGCAATTCCGTGGACGACTTCGTGGTCACTTTCTGTCCGCTGCAGCCAGCTGCCACCATCACCGCTAGTCCTGCTAACGCGATCAACCATCTCTTGTGGATTATCATGCTCATTTCCAGGATCCAAAATTTTTGATCAACCGCAACCCCACCGCCTGACTCTTTTCAGGATGAAACTGACAGGCCACCACATTGTCCCGCCAGATACTCGACACGAAGGTGGTTCCATAGTCTGTCGTGGTTGCCGCAACGGTCTTGTCAGAGGGATCGACATAGAACGAATGTACAAAATACCAGTACGCCCCGTCGGCAATCCCTTCGAACAGTGGGCAGGGCCGCTCAATCGCGACGTTGTTCCACCCCATGTGTGGCACCTTCAACCCCTGGCCTGGAGCAAATCGTCTGACCTTGCCGGGGATCATGCCGAGACCTTTGTGCGTCCCAAATTCCTCACTTTCCTCAAATAATAATTGGAGCCCCAAACAGATTCCCAGAAATGGTTTTCCCGATCGAATCGCTGCGCGAATCGGTTCCACCAGCCCATAACGCTCAACGTTGGCCATGCAATCGCCAAAGGCACCCACACCAGGCAGGACCACATGACTCGCGTTTCCAATGACCTTTGCGTCGCGCGTAATCACCGCCTGATGCCCCACCGCCTCAAAGGCCTTGGAGACACTGCGGAGATTGCCCATGCCGTAATCGATGATCGAAATCATGACACTTCTCGCAGGATGCTGAAAAAGTCGCCCTTCTCACCCACCCAGCCCTGGCGCGCCGAGACGCGCCTTTTCCCATGCATCGTTCTCGGCTCATCGACATCCTCAACGTACCCCTGAGGGTACGCCTCCAGTTTCGATTTGCCTGCGGTCTTGCTGAACGGCCTTTTTGAGCATCCTGCGGGATGCGAGAGGGAAGACTCCTAATTCCGCTCACACCCTTGTCCCTAGTCTGGCCGTGAGGTCGTAACAATACCGCAACCAGAATGATCCTGCCACTAGCAAACAACATGACCCGCCGCAGCAGATAATCCACCAGACCGTAATAAAGACGTAATAAAGATCAGTGCCCGAAGATTGACAGTACGTGGGTGACGCAGTAGCCTGAGCCTGCACGAAACATTGTGCCAGACATGGACGATCACGCGCTGATCGAACACATCAGACAATCAGTCCTCTGCCTCATCGCCTGTACCGCTTTGGCTCACAGGCGAAAGCAACCGCACGCACAGACAGCGACCTGGATCTCGCCGTGCTCGCATGTGATCCGATTCCTAACCTACGACGGTTTGAGCTGGCACAGGAGTTGGCTGTGCAATTGCACTGCGATGTCGATCTCGTTGATCTGCGAAACGCGTCAACCGTCATGCGGATGCAAGTCCTGTCCACGGGAACTTGCCTGGGATACTCAGGACGAATCAGCTCACCGGGAATTCGAAATGTATGCGTATTCGGACTATGCCAGGATCAACGAGGAAAGGCAGGGGATTCTCGACGATATCCGTGCGCGCGGCTCGGTATACACCGAGTGACTCTCGGGCTCTTCGAGAAAGTTTCATCTGATGCGTGATCGCAAAACCCTCCATCCATATTTTGTCACGGGTGACGGATCCCAGGATAGAGTCAACCGCCTCTGAACGTATTTGAGAGTTAACCCACTTCCAGTGTCTACTTCAAGTTAGTGTTTGGAGACCAGCCCGTGGATATTCTCTATTTCCTAAATCGTCGCACCGCCACCATACAGTGAAGATGGTGAGCCACCGTTCTTTGAGGAATGGATCGAGGCCGACGAGTCCCTTCACCTTCTGGCTTACTCCGGGATATCAATGCTTGTCTCAGCCCTGCATCGCTCTGACGGGGTAAAAAGTTTCCAGGAACCATTATTCGCTCCCCGGGCTTTTGAAGCTGACTTCCATGATGTGGTGCGTCACGCCGACAACTTTCTCGATGGCTTTCTTCCAACTCGAACCAAGGTTCGTAACGCCTGGCTCACAGACTCCGAAGTCCGAAATATCTTCGCAACATCCGGCGAGAGCACAACCACGTTACTTCCTTCCGCATACCGCTTGGCATACTTCCCTCGAACGCCTTTGCTGAAATCATATTCCGGCAGCATATCAGGCCGTTTCTCACGCATGAGCTTCTTCATAGGTGTTCCTTTCGTGACGCGTGGCAACACGGGCGCTGATTAAGCGAATACGCTCGCTTCGGCTGGTATGCACCACTACGAGCAAACGCTGCTTTGTTGAGTGACCGATCGTCACACACCGTTGTTCCCTCATCGAGCGGAGGGGGTCATCGATCGTGACCGACAATGTCGCCGAATACCGTACTCGCTTCTTCAAATGAGACGCCATGCTTGCCCAGATTCTGCTCGGCTTTCTGCTCATCCCACTCGAACAGCAAACCCATTCAAACTCCAACCATAAACAGCGAATTGAAAGCCATGCTCCACTAGAAATATGGAGTAGGCCTACAGCATGCCTTTGGTCGATAGCACCTTTCCTGCCAATCGTTCTTCCAACATGGTTGCCTGATCGAGGGCTTTGGCTAGCGCTTTGAAGATGGCTTCCATGATGTGGTGCGGGTTGCGGCCGTACATGAGATTCACGTGGAGATTGAGCCCGCCGTGGGTGACGAAGGCTTGGAAGAAATCTTCGAATAATCCTAAGTCGAACGCCTTGATCTTCCGATCCGGCAAATTCACGTTGTAGACGAGATAGGGCCTCCCGCTGAGATCCACCGTAACCTGCGCCAGCGTTTCATCGAGCGGTGCCGAGGCAAACCCGAACCGCTTGATCCCGGCCTTCTCGCCCAAGGCTTGGTGCAAAGCTTTGCCCATGACAATACCGACATCCTCCACCGTGTGGTGTTCGTCGATATCGATATCACCTTTGGCTTTGACGGCCAGATCGAAGAAGCCGTGCTTGGACAACAGCTCCAGCATGTGGTCGAAAAAGCGAATGCCGGTGTCGATCTTCCCTTGCCCGCTGCCGTCCAGCGTCCATTCGACATGGATATCCGTTTCTTTGGTCGCGCGATGAATTGATGCCTGCCTTGCTGCCGATCCGTTCTTCTTCATGAAAACCTGCTTTGTGCTGATTTCGCGTGAGCATCGAACCCTTCGATGTGTGCCAACCGAACGAGATGATCTTTCACCTTGCTCAGCTCCTCCTTCGTGTAATGCACGATGTTGCTCACCTTGATGTAATCGTTGACGGACAGAGCCGAAAAGAATCGTGCCGTTCCGCCGGTTGGCAAGACGTGATTCGGGCCTGCAACATAATCCGCCACTGACGGAGGAGTGTACCGACCCAAAAAGAGCGCTCCTGCGTGACGGATTTTCTCTAAATAATCGAATGGCTCATCGACCGAGAGAGTTAAATGTTCCGGGGCAATCTCGTTGGCCACATCGACGGCTTCGTCCATTGTAGCGACCACGAAGGCAACCGAATGGCGCGCGATGGACTTCGCCGCAATCTTTTCACGTTGCAGCCCCTTCATCTGGCTACCGATGAGCCGCACCACGTCCATCGCCAACTGGGCTGAGGTTGTGACGAGATAGACCTGCGCATCTTCGTCATGTTCCGCTTCGCAGAGAAGATCGGCCGCGACATGCGACGGCTTGGCGTCGCCATCTGCGACGACGAGCAGTTCGCTCGGGCCTGCCACCATATCGATCCCGACGGTGCCATAGAGGAGCCGCTTGGCCGTCGCGACATAAATGTTGCCTGGGCCCACGATTTTGTCGACGCGTTGGATCGTCTTGGTCCCATAAGCCATCGCTCCAACGGCTTGCACACCCCCAACGCGATAGATCTCCGTGACGCCAGCGATGTCGGCTGCGACCAGTAAATAGGGATTGAGAGGGCCTTTCTGCGGCGGCGTACACATCACGACACGCGAGACGCCCGCCACCTTGGCCGGAATCGCGCACATCAAGACTGACGAGGGATAGACGGCCTTGCCGCCCGGCACATAGACCCCGACCGCATCGACCGGCGTGACCACCTGCCCCAGCGTTGCTCCGTTGTCCTGATACATCCAGGTCTTGATGCGCTGGCGTTCGTGGAACGACGTGATCCGCTGGGCCGCAAACCGGAGGGCGTCGCCCTCTTCTTTCCGTATGTGGAAGTAGGCTTCTTTGATTTCCTCTGGAGTGACGCGCAGCTCCGTGTCTTTCATGGAGACGCGGTCGAACTGTTTCGTATAGCGGAGGACAGCCTTATCGCCGGCCCGCTCCACGGCTTGCAAAATCGACTTGACCGTCTTCTCGACGGCAGCCCCTTGTACGCGGGCGCGTGACGCCACTTTCTTGAGTGCGGGGAGAAAGGCTCTCTCGCTGGAAGCCACAATCTTCATCTGCGCATCCGCTTGACCGTTCGACGTGCTCCTCGCGGAGACTTGTGTGGAGCGGCCGTTCGAGACCCGGTTGGTGTAGTGGTGGCGATCCGAAGCTTTTTGATCAGCTCTGTCACCACGGCATGCTTCAGCTTCAAACTCGCCCGATTGACGATCAACCGGGCCGTGGACTGCGCGATGCACTCCACTTCGACGAGGTGATGCGCTTTCAACGTGTTACCGGTCTCAACCAGATCGACGATCCGATCGGCCAGACCGACCAACGGCGCCAGTTCAATCGAACCATACAGCTTGATAATTTCAACCGGCACCCCGCGCTGATTGAAATACCGCTCGGTGATCTTCGGATACTTGGTTGCGACCCGAATTTTCGAGGACAGTCGGTCCCGTGAAGCCTGCCCGTTGAGCGCAGCGACGGCGATTCTACACGCTCCGAACCCTAAATCCAATGGCTCATAAACGTCGTTGTCCTGCTCCATCAACACGTCTTTCCCGACAATCCCGACATCCGCTGCGCCATACTCCACATAGGTCGGCACATCGGTTGGCCGCACGATCAGGAAGGTGATGCCGCTCTCCGGACAGGGGAACACCAGCCGGCGACTTTCGGTGGAGAGGCTGCCTAAGGCATAGCCCGCCCGACGAAAGACGTCTAGCGTGAGGTCCAACATTTTCCCTTTCGACAGGGCAATCGTCAACATGGTGTCAACAATGGTCGTCCGGAGCCGCACCCTCTTTGTGACGGGTGATTATCGCCCCTAACCCACGCAATTTCTCCTCCATCCGCTCATAGCCGCGATCCAGATGGTAGACCCGGAGAATCTCTGTCGTGCCTTCCGCTGCAAGACCGGCCAAGACCAATCCTGCGCTCGCACGAAGATCGGACGCCATCACCGGAGCCCCGGTCAACCTGGTCGGTCCGGTCACCACCGCCCGATTGCCTTCGACCGTTATGTCGGCCCCCATCCGTCGTAACTCCTCGACATGCATGAACCGGCTTTCGAATACCGTCTCCGTAATCACACTTGTACCCTCGGCAAACGTCATTAAGGCCACCATCTGGGCCTGCATGTCGGTGGGGAATCCTGGATACGGCAATGTCCGAATGTCGATTCCTTTGAGTGACGATGCCGCGTTGAGATGTATTCGTTCCTTCTCCACCTGTATCTCGACGCCGGCTTCCTGCAGCTTCATCAGTAAGGCGTCTAAGTGATTCGGGCGGCATCGATTGAGCGTCACCGCTCCCCGCGTAATGGCTCCAGCCACGAGATACGTCCCGGCCTCGATACGATCGGGAATGACGTCGTGGTCGCCTCCGTGCAACTCACCGACCCCTTCGATTGTGATGACATCCGACCCGGCACCGTCAATGCGAGCGCCTCGCTTCATAAGAAAATTCGCGAGATCCACGATCTCCGGTTCCTTCGCGGCATTTTCTATCACCGTGGTCCCTTGGGCAAGCGATGCGGCCATCATCAGATTTTCGGTCCCGGTGACTGTCGGCGTGTCGCAGTAGATCTGTGCCCCCGTCAGCCGCTTCGCTTTGGCATGAATATACCCGTGTTCCATCGACACTTCGGCACCCATTTTCGCGAGGCCTGCAAGATGGAGATTGACGGGCCGTGACCCAATCGCACATCCACCGGGCATCGATACCGTCGCTTCTCCCCATCGCGCCAGCAACGGCCCCAACACAAGCACAGAGGCCCGCATCGTCTTCACCAGATCGTACGGGGCCTGAGTCGACGTGATCACCTCGGCATTCATAACCGCACGATTCCCCTCGTAGTGAACCTTTGCGCCCAAGATGCCCAACAACTTACCCATGGTCACGACATCCACCACGCGAGGCACGTTGGTAATCACACATTCGCCGCCGCCGAGAATGGTGGAGGCCAAGATCGGCAGCGCGGCATTCTTCGCCCCGCTGATCTGGACCTCTCCTCGAAGCGGCCTCCCGCCGGTAATGATCGTACGATCCATCGCTATACCCCGACTCGCTCCACAACCACGACACGCTCCAGTCCCGCTTCGTCGTAGACCAGCCGATGAAACCTGTACCCGGGTATCTGGTCGACAATCCGGCGCATCGCACGAGCCTGGCCGGCACCAATTTCCATGATCAGTGCGCCGTCGGGAGACAGATATCGACAGGATTCTTGTAATAACCGTTCGTGCAACTCCGTCCCCTGAGGCCCTGCCACCAGTGCACATCGCGGTTCGAACAGCCGCACTTCTGGCTGGAGTGTCGCCCAATCGGCCTCTGCAATATAGGGGGGATTCGAGACGATGACATCAACCTGCCCCTCGAGCTCCTGCCCTGCCAACGCTCCCAGCAAGTCGCCTTCCAACCATGTGATGCGCTCGGATACCTCGTGGCGAGTGGCATTCTGCATGGCGACTTCGAGCGAGGGACTCGATAGATCGGTCGCGATCAGCCTCGCATGAGGTCTCCTCCGCGCAATCGCCACTGCGATGCACCCGGAACCCGTGCAGACATCGACGATGGTGGCTTGTCGATCGGCAGAAATTCGTTGCGCGACATACTCCACGAGCAACTCGGTCTCAGGCCTTGGGATGAGCACCGCCTGGCTCACATCAAACTCCAGCCCGCAAAACTCCTGGGTCCCCAAAATATATTGCAGGGGCTCACGACCAACTCGTCGCCCGATTAATCCTCTCGCGGCCAATAGCTCGGAAGAAGACAAGAGTCGGTCTCGGTCGGTAACAGCATGATGTGCGGAAAGATGAAGCACGTGCTCCACGATCCACAGCGCTTCCTGCTCCGCACTCTCGATGCCTGTCTGCTCCAGCAACCGTCGCGACTCGACGATGACCTCACCGAGCGTTGCCTGGCCTGCCGAATGATGAATTGGAGCCACCGCGTCCATGTTACTCCTCCACTTTTTGCTGGCGTTGCGCCTTCAGAGCCTGGACGAATTCGTCAAGGTCGCCTTCGAGCACCTGCTCCAACTTATGCAAGGTCACACCGACCCGATGATCGGTCACCCGATTCTGCGGGAAGTTGTAGGTGCGAATCTTCTCGCTCCGCTCGCCCGTGCCCACCTGAGCCTTGCGATTCTGCGCAATTGCCGCGTCTTGTTTCTCCCGCTCCGCCTCGACGATTCTGGCCCGCAGGGTCCGCATCGCCTTGTTGCGATTCTTCAACTGCGATCGTTCGTCCTGGCAACTCACCACCACACCGGTCGGAATATGGGTGATCCGCACGGCCGACTTTGTTGTGTTGACGCTCTGGCCTCCGGCACCGGATGAACAGAAGGTGTCGATTCGAAGATCCATGGGGTCGATCTGGACATCCACCTCGTCCACTTCAGGCATTACAGCGACAGTGACGGTCGAGGTATGAATCCGGCCACTTGCCTCAGTGACGGGAACTCGCTGTACTCGATGGACCCCGGCCTCGAACTTAAAATGACTGTACGCGCCCTTACCCTCAATCAGTGCAACGACTCCCTTGTAGCCTCCGCCCCCGATTTCTGTGGCTTCAACCACATCGACCTTAAAGCCCTTGTTCTCCGCATACTTGCTGTACATGCGAAACAATACCCCGGCAAAAAGCGCCGCCTCGTCACCACCGGTTCCGGCACGAATTTCAAAAAGCAGACTTTGTTCGTCCCGCGGATCTTTTGGGATGAGAAACTCTTGGGCCTGTTGCTCGATCTCGGCCTGCTGGCGTTCGATCTGGGCGCTCTCTTCCACCGCCATCTTATGCATCTCGGCTCCGGCCGTGGGGTCTGCAAGAATTTGCGCGGCCTCGTCCAACTGTCTTACGTTGGCTCGATAGGTAGCCAGCAGCTTAACTGCCGGCTCGATATCCGTCCGTTCCTTATTGACTTTGTGTAACTGCGAGGGCTGGCTCATCATGGACGGATCCATGAGCTGATTCGTCAACTCATCGTATCGAGCGGCGAGCACCTCCCACTTTTTCAGCAGTACTGCTTCCATGGCCCCGTTTCCCTTGGATTCGCGCTCAGCCCCTGATTGCACAAAAACAAAAAGACCCTGCCCCTCAGCGAAGCAGGGTCCCTCGTATGGCCTCTTCTCGAGCTACTTGTCTTTCTTTGCGTACTTCCTCTTGAACCGTTCAACACGCCCTTCGGTATCAATGATCTTCTGCGTCCCCGTAAAAAA
>JBDTPK010000041.1:0-11899 GCA_039932735.1 Nitrospirota bacterium | reverse complement strand
CGCTGCAAGAACATTCCGATCATTCTCTGCACATCCAAGGGCAACGAGAGCGATAGGTTCTGGGGGCAGCAGCAAGGGGCGAATGGCTATATTGTCAAGCCATTTAAAAGTGAGGACCTGTTGATTGCCGTCAAGAAGGTAATGGGCTAAGGCTATGATGGACTCCGCACCGCGTTCAACGGCTGGAGATCGTGCCCTGGCTGCACAAGGGGTCTATTCGTCCGAATCAAGCCAGTCACAGGCAGCTGGATCCTCTACTATGCGTGCTGCCGTCATCTCTATGGGGGGTGATCTTTTCATGATCGACCTGAAGAGCGTGCGAGAAGTGTTTGTCGTTGAATCCATTACTCCGGTACCCGGGATGCCTTCTGGCTTGGTGGGAGTCACGAATCTCCGCGGCACGGTAATCCCGTTGCTCGACCTCAGACCGATGTTTAGACTGGATGCTGTGGCCAACTTGCGGTATGCCATCGTGGTGCAACACTTAAATTGGCAAGTCGGCCTTCTGGTCGACGCGGTTCCGGAAATTCGCACCATCGCCAAAGATCAATTTCTACCGGCTCCCGCCGTCACGGGGAAAGGGGCGGTTCCCTTCGTGTCAACCGTTGTCAAGTTGGAGAATAGACTCCGAGGTGTGTTGGAAACGTCGATGGTGCTCTCACATTTCAAGGGGAAGAACTAACTGGAACACACCTAGCATGGATTGCACTCTATTTAAGGCACGATCAGAGAGAAGGAGGACGGGATGGTCAAGGTAGATCGCAGCAGCGCAATATACAATCTCAAGACGAGGACAAAACTGCTTGCGAGCTTCGGTCTCGTCAGTTTCGTCATAGTTGTGGTGGCGACCGTCGGTGTGCTGACGCTTCAGCGGCTCAGCAATGCGTCGCAAGCGGTGTATGTCGACTATACGATCCCATTGGCTGACTTTGCTGAAATGGGTTCAGCATTAACGGGGCACCATCAAATCTTGACCAACATGGCAAACATCACAACGCACGAAGATTTCGTGTCTGAGTTCAAACGGTTAGCACCGTATCGCGAGAAGGTGAATAAAGTGATCACCGACTATTCCGCGACCGTACTCCGAGTGTCTCGATCGGGGCGTAACGAGACGAAGGACCTGGCGATGCTGACACCAGCGATCGAACAGTACTTCAAGGAGGCCGAAGGGGCTCAGAGTGCGATGGCCGACAGTTTTGGGAAGAACTTGACACCGGCACAGGCGGAAAACATGCGAGAACTCGGAGTTTTGGCTTTGAGAGTGAATTTACAACGGCCATTCGATGCGGTCATTGCACGCCAACATGAACAGATATTGGACTTGCAGGAAGTGGCGAAGGATCTCAACGAAGATGCCCAGGGTCTGGCTTTCAACAGCACGATCATTTTGACGATTGGTGGACTTTTCGCGGTGGCTCTGGGACTCGGTATTGGATATTGGATTGCCCAGTTCTTCTCGAAGAACCTGAGCCATATCGCGCAGGTTGCACAGCTGGCCGCTTCCGGCAACTACCAATCCCGCGCCGAAGTGACGACGAAAGAGGAGATTGGTCAGATGGCTGAGGGGTTCAACAGCATGTTGGACTACATCACGACGGCTCTCGCGAAGGCGGAAGGTGAACGCGACGAGTTGCAAAAACGGTTGATGGTCTTCCTCGTCTTGGTGTCGGACGTCGGTAAGGGAGACTTGACGAAGCGCGGCGAGGTGACAGCTGATATGTTCGGAAACTTGGCCGACGCGTTCAACCTTATGATTCAGCGGTTCTCGCAGTTGATGAAACAAGTCCGTGAATCAGCCGAACACGTCAATAAGTCGGCGGGGACTCTCCGAGACAGCGCAGGGCAGATGGCCGGTACGGCCAAACAACAGGCGGACGAATCCACGAAGACGTTGACCGCGGTCGAGGAGTTAGTCTCTTCCATGCGGCAGGTCTCGACCACCGCCGGCGCCTCGTCCGAGTCTGCGAATCAAGTGTTGAAAGCGACGGAACGAGGCCGCGTGGCCGTGCAAGAAACCGTGCAGGACATGCAGAATATTCGCTCGTCGGTGCAACGCATGTCGAAACAGGTCAAAACGCTGGGCGATCGATCGCTGGAAATTTCACAGATCGTGTCGACGATTCGAGAAATCGCCAGTCAGACGAACCTGCTTGCGCTAAACGCGGCCATCGAGGCAGCCGGCGCCGGTGAAGCCGGGGTCCGATTTTCCGTTGTGGCCGATCAGGTCAGAAAACTGGCCGAAAGCTCTACGGGTGCCACACGAGAAATTGCGGACCTCGTGAAAGTGATTCAGCTGGAAACGCAAGTCGCAGTTGTGGCCATGGAGCAGGAAACTCAGGTGGTGGAAGCTGGATCAGCCTCCGCGCTACGCACGGGCGAAGTGTTTAAAGAAATTTCAGGGATCGCCCAGCGCTCGTCGGAGTTGGCACAGACCATTGCGAGTGCTGCGGTGAGCCAGACAGCTTCAACGGATCTGCTCGGTCGCTCGATCAAGCATTTCTCCGCTGGCGCTCTGGAGACGCAAAAAGCGACGGACTCGGCACGCATGACCGTCGAGGACATGGCAAAACTCGCCGAAGGACTGACATCCTCTGTCGCCCAGTTCAAACTGGTCTAGCAGGCTACGGACACACGTTATGGCACGATGGAAATTCAAAGGTACGCCCGTCGAGACCAGCTCAGTCCCCTCTGGGCTGGTTCCTCTGGGTCGTCAAAGGTCATTACACAGGCCAGACGGACAGAACAGATCACAGAGACAAGCCTGGCGAGGAACCTTTTTATCATCCTGCCGGTCGTCTTCGCGGAGCATCCTCCGGGTGCTGAAGGTCAGAAGGGACCGCGATGAGTTCTGAACTCGACCGGGAGGGTCTCATTGATATCTTCGTGACTGAAATGTCGGAATCGCTTGCCGTGCTGACCAAGGCGTTCCATCCGTCTGATGGGACGACGCCGACGCGCACACAGCTGCAAACAGAATATGTGTGGGCGCATAAGATACGGGGGGCGTCGGCGCTCTATGGCTATGAAGGGTTGGCTCTGATAGGGGCCTTGCTTGAATCCACTCTGGAAGAGGCGACGTCTATCGAGGCTGCTCTCTGGCCGAAGGCCTTGAATATCTTGCGAGGGATGGTCATTTCATTCGAGTCCCAATTGAAAGTTGTCGCGATTGGGGGTGCTGAAGACCTATCAATCGGTGCGCAATGGAAAGGCGAAGTGGGCGGATTATTTCCGTCTCCGCCTGCCGTGGTCCTGTCGGCAACGGCATTGCTTGGGCAGGACTATCTTGTGCCGGCTCTCGATGCTGAGGTTCTGTCCTATTTCTACCCCGACGCGGATGAGTATGTGCACACCATGGAGTCGCTGCTTCAGCGTCTGGAGCAGGACACCCAGGATGGGGCCACCATTCATCAGCTCTATCGCATGGCTCACACGCTGAGAGGGGCGGCCCACACGATAGGATTCAAGGTGATCGTGGACCTAGTTCATCCGGTCGAAGATTACATCCTTGCCGTTCGCGACGGGCGGGTTTCCCTCTCGTCGAATGCGATTGGGGTCATTGGCCGGGCTGTCCAGGTCGTTCGGCTGCTCCTGTGCCGGGATGGCAGCCAAGTCGGCAAGCTTCAACATGATGTGCCGGAAGTGACTCAGGCGCTGGCGAATATCCGCAATGGAGAACAGACGTCCGTGACGGCTCAGCTGGCAGAGTCGGTCGAGCCGGTCTTTCAGGTGGCAATAGCGGTCCTGGATTGTTCTGATGAATTTTCCGATACCTGGAGTCAGCCGACGGCTATGCAGAGGGTGGAGCCAATTTCTCCCGTACTTCAGGCGACGCCAGACGTCTTGGATTGTCAGGAGGAGGCTGTCGCCCACGAGGTGGCAGCGCCCTCGGGAGCGAGCGTCTTGCCGGACGAGTATCTCTTACCGGTGCTCGATTCGGAGGTGCTCTCCTACTTTGCCCCGGAAGCCCAGGAATATCTCGAGTCATTCGAAGCTCAACTGCTTCGTCTCGACAACGAACAGGATACTCGGGAGGTGATCGAGCAACTCTTTCGGACGGCACATACGCTCAAGGGGTCCGCCTATACCGTGGGATTTCAGGCGATCGGCGATCTGACGCACTATGTCGAAGATTTCATGATGGCGGCGCGTGAGGGTCGGGTCGTGATTTTGCATGGGCATACGGATGTTCTGTTGCGGTTGGTCGATGTGGTGCGTCTGTTGATGCGACGGGACCCTGCCTCCCTCGACATGCTACGCCGGCGATTTGCCGCAGCAATGGAAGAACTCAAACAGTTGAGTTGTCCGCCGGCGGCTCAGGTGGGCGAGTCTGGTTCAACGGCCCGTACTGTCGATGCTCCGGCGAACCAAGAACGACGCAATCCAGAAGAAGGCGAGTCTGCTCCTGGGCCAAACGGTGGTAAAACAGGAGATGGAAAAGCCGCAGAGGATCACGAAGTCATCCGTGTCAGCCGTGATCGCTTGGAACGGTTGTTGAATTTGGTTGGTGAGCTTGTCATCGGTCGAGGACGCCTCGAGCAGCGGCTACAGACGCTGGAGAAACTCTCGCAACAAATCTTGAAGTACAAGGGGCGACTGGTGGAATCGGTCCAGTCGTTTGAGGAAAAACATATCTTTACACTACCGACCGCTTCCTACAGTCCAACGACGGCTCCGATTTCTCCGACTCAAGGCATCGTGGATCTCACTGATTTCGGCAGCCTAGAACTCGACAAGTACGATGATTTTAATATTCTGGCCCGCCGCATCGGAGAGGTGACGTCGGACATTTCAGAGTCGATGATGCAGTTGAGCGGATCAATCCGTCGTTCGCATGAGGACATGAGTCATCTGGCACAGCTGACTCTTGGTATACGGGATGAAATCGCTCGAGCCCGTATGGTACCGATCGGTACGCCGTTCACCCGCTTCCGCCGAGCCACGCGCGAGATGGCGCGTGCGACAGGAAAAGAAGTGATGTTAATCACGTCCGGCGAAGATACCGAAGTCGATACGGGCATCGTGGAGAAGCTGGTCGATCCTCTGATTCACCTCGTGCGCAATGCGGTTTATCACGGGATTGAGCCAGCGGCTGATCGTGTCTCGAAGGGGAAGCCTGCAGTCGGCACAATTTATCTTCATGCGGCGCATCGCGGGAGTGTGGTGTTGATTGAAGTGGAAGACGATGGGGCCGGGCTTGATGTCGAAAGGATCCGGGCCAAGGCGATCGAGCGAGGATTGATCCGCCAGGATATATCCCGTTCGATGTCTGAATCAGAAATAATTAAGTTTATTTTCTTGTCAGGTTTTTCGACGGCCGCTGAGATTGGCGATCAGGCGGGGCGAGGAGTCGGCATGGACGTGGTCAAACGCGTCATTGAAAGTATGAACGGCCATATCGACGTCGAATCCGTTCGAGGCGTGGGAACGAAGTTTACCTTGATCCTTCCGCTCACCTTGCTGATAGCAACAGCCTTGATGGTGCGGGCAGGGAGTGAGCACTATGCGATACCGCTGCAGGCGGTGCGCGAAGTCACCATGATGACTGCTGGGGTGCTTCAACGGATGGGTGAACGATCGATCTTGCATATCGGCGAGGAGATGATCGAAGTGCAGTCGCTCCAGCAGCTCCTCCACCGACACCATGTGCCGCTGGAAATGGGGAAGCCGGTGGTAATCGTGCGAACGGCTGCCGGGATGATGGGCATTGTCGTCGATGAATTGCTGGGTCGTCAGGAAATCGTGATCAAGTCGTTGGGGTCGCTGAAGTCCTTGGATCGTTCCAGCTTCGGCGGCGCGACCATCGATCCGGAAGGGCGGGTGGTCCTGGTGTTGGACCCTGCTCGATTGATGGCGCACGAGGCGTCGGCTGTTGCCGCGCCGGAGTTGCTGTCTGACTTGTCGCCGGTGGGTTCGCCGGTTTCCTCCAGCGACGCATCAGATCCGAAAGGATCAGCTCAATTGATTCTCTTGATCGACGACTCTCTGAGCATCCGAAAGTTCGTGGGTCGAATGTTAGAATCGGCTGGGTATACCGTCGACACGGCGGTAGATGGAGAAGAAGGCCTTCGTAAGGCCTCTGCGCAACACTATCAGCTGATCATTACAGACCTTGAGATCCCGAAGCTCAATGGCTATGAAGTCATTCAGGGACTGCGCAGCCGGGAGCAAACACGGCAGACACCGGTCATTGTCATGACCACGAGAGCTGGCGACAAGCATCGGCAAATGGCACTCGACGTCGGCGCGAGTTCTTATATTGCCAAGCCGGTAGAAGAACGGACTCTGATCGCGGAAATTACACGATGGATCGGCAAAGAAGCTGTGACACGGTAATAAGATTCATGACGTGAATGTGTCGCTGTGTGTGGGGACATCGTGCGGTCTAACACGATGTGTGGATTATGAGTTTGCGATGTCATCCCAATTCGGCGAACATGCCGATGGCGAAGGGCGGCTTCTTGGTCGTCCGCCTTGGGGGCGGTTATTTCGCGCTTCCCGCAGCTGGGGTTCGTGGTCTGTTCATGAAAACAGAGGCTAGGTCTGAACAGGTCGTGACGACGATGGGAAGCGTCTACCAACTCGTGGATCTTGCTCAACGGCTTTCTGTGGCTGCCGACTTGACCGGTCCCGACATGAGGATGGTGTTGTACTCGACCGGGAGGATTCAAGGTGCGATTCCTGTTGAACAGGTGGTGGGATTGGTGGAGGTAGCACGGAAGGACCTTCTTCCATTGCCATTACAGTTCCAAGGTGATGAACGAAGCTGGTTTGAAGGCATGACGTTGTATATGGATCTGTTGGTGTTGATTCTGAATCCTCTGTGGGCGCTGGGAGAGTCGCCCGGCATCACGACTGTATCCGTTTGGCAAGCGAAACAGCCGATTGCGGCACCACTGGAAACGGTCGCTGAATCATGCTGAGGGCGGCTCGTGGGCAACGGCAAGCTCAAGGCACGAAACGATCGTGGAATCTGGTGGTGTTTTCCGTTGGTGGAATGAAGTTCGCCGCACGGACTGAAGAGGTAGGGGAGGTGTCGCCCTGGACTGAGGCGATTGCGGTGCCGAGTCGGACTCCGTACGTGCAGACCATGATGAAACGGGACAATCATGTGATACCGGTCTACGATTTAGCAGCCAGACTGAGTTGCACCGTACAGGGATCTCCTTTGCTATGCTTAGTGGCTCGTCATCTTGACGGGCCGATGGCCATCTGTATCGATGCCGATGTGCCGTTTATCGAGACGGTGGAGGGGACGTCGATTCGCCTGAACGGTGGAGGGGTTATTGAATCGCTGGGCTCAGTCACAATCGGGGGGCATGAGGTGGTGATCGTGGCGTTGCAGCGATTAGGCCGCCCGGCACAGGATACTGTCACCCGCTAAGAGTGCTGGAGAAAGGCATCTATGGCGAAAGTATTGATAGCCGACGACAGTATTGCAGTCCGGAAAGTCGCCGAACGGCTGCTGACCGAAGCTGGATTTGGAGTCACGCTTGCTGCCAATGGTGAGGAGGCCTTGGCCTGTTTGTCTAAAGAAATACCTGATTTGGTCGTGACCGACGTGATTATGCCTGATAAAAGCGGCTACGAGGTGTGCGCCTTCGTGCGTGCGCAGAGAACGTTAGCGAATACGCCGGTGCTCTTGATCTCCGGGATCGTGAATGATGAAGTGACGAAACAGGCTGAAGCCTGTCACGCAGACGGAGTGTTAAAAAAGCCGTTTCAGGGAACATCGCTGAAGGATCGGGTCATCGAGCTATTGGCCAAGCGGCAAAGCGTTGTAGCGCCATCGGCCGAAAAGGTGACGGAGTTCATCATACCGACTCTTGGTGTGCAGGTGAGCAAGGAGCAAGGCGAATTCTATCGGCAGGCATTTGTGCGATTGAAACCACTGGAGGAAGAACTGCTGCTCGAACGAGAACGAGCGGCACATAGTGCTCAGCGAATAGCGGAACTTGAAGGACAGGTGGGCCGTGTCCAGGAACTTGAATCGGCATTGGCTATGGAGCGAGGACAGACTGCCCAGATGAAGAGGCAACTCGTAGAGGCCGACAATGCGACTGCGCGAGTGCAGGAACTTGAATCCGTACTCAAGACCGAACGAGGGCAGATGGCTGAGGTCAAGAATCAGGCATCCCTGGTGGAGAGCTTGGGTGAGCGTGTGCGGGAACTGGAGATGGCACTTCAGAAAGAACGTGACGAGCGTGCGGAAGAGGTCGCCTGTCTTACCGAGCTGCAGAAGAACGCGAGTCGTGCGAAAGAGTTGGAGGAGGCTCTGCATGCCGAGCGCCAGGCCGCCACACAACTGGTTGAACAGATCACTGAGATGGAACAGGGGGCGACTCGGTCTCAGATGTTGGCACAGGAGTTTGCACAAGCGCTCGCTGCCGAGCAGGAAACAAGCAAGGGTCTTGCCGTACGTCTCTCTGATGCTGAGCGTGCGTTGGAGAATGCCACGCAAAATGACACATTGCTTCAGACGGAACGAGAACGAAATAGTCTTCTGATGAAGCGTGTATCTGAATCTGAACATGCGTCCGAGCAAGCCACTAATCGGTTTGAAGAGATGGCCAGAAAGCTTGGCGAGATTGCGGAGTTGGCCTCTCAGTTGGGGAACGGAAAGCGAAGGTCCTGATCCTGTACGCCCGTTTCTGTGAACCGTCACTATCGTGAAGGACTGATGCATGGCTGCCGACACTCCAGACGATTTCCAGAAAGAACTGGTCGATCTCTTTGTGCTGGAAGCACATGAATGGCTCCAGAACATTCACGTCGCCCTTGATGAGTTGCAACAGAGTCCAGTGCCGGAGCGGCATGTCAAGCTGATTAGGACAATTTGGGTCGGAGTGACGAATCTCGGAGGATCTGCTGCCACGATTAATCTTCCAGATGTCGAACATGCCAGCTTCGAAGCAATTCCCTATATCGAAGCCCTCAAGGACCCACAGAAAGCGTTCTCCGTTCAGGATTTTCTCTCGCTCTGTCAACGGCTGGGACAGATCCATACCGCATTAACTCGTGCGACGGGCATCTCTTTTCAAGAGGATGAGGGTGGTGCGGCGGTTGAGGCAGTCTACGCGAGTCTTACTCCCGGAGAGTTTCTGCAGGCGCTGGAAGAGCTAGAGGAAATGCAGTCTCCCAGGGTAGTGTCCGGGCGCAACCATATCCGGCGCCTGATCGAGCAGATGGAAGGACAGGTTCAGGCCGGTGTCGAACGTATCGATGTCGCGGTCATTAAAGGATACCTTGCGCGAGTCTCTGAAGGGGAAGAGTCGTTTTTGAAGGTGGTCGATAAGCGGATGCCCAAGGTTTTTGAAACATTGAGCACCCTCATGATAGACGGGGGTGAGATCTCCTCGCGTATGACGGACCTCGAAGCCTCTCTTCAAGAGATCGCACGTCTGCGCATAGAAGCGCAGGAGGTGAGTGCGGAATCAGCCATGATGTTTTTCACGGGCCTGCACAGTCTGTTGACTGTGATGGCGCAGCAGCGAGTGTTTCTGGCTGCCACGCGGCTTGAGTCTGTGAAGGCGCGTCTGCATGCAATGGGTGGTGCCATTCGTCAGTGGGTGGAGCAAGGGCGAGCCCAGCGTACCGCGATCGATCAGTTGCTTCCAGCCGGCCACTCGTGATCTCTGTGCCGGCATTTAAATGCAGAGATTCATTGAGGTCCATGATGCAATGCACCCTCCCACCGATGATGACGGCACGATGAATTCATAAGTCGACTATACGAGATATTGAGGGGTTCGAGCCATTCCGTTCGACAATGTATCGGACCCGCGATTCTATGTTCCCTGTTCACAACATGACGCAGCACACCGGTGTTTGAGTTATGGTATAGAGACTGGCAAGGGCGTGCTCCTGCTTACCGGTGACATTGGTTGTGGAAAAATGTTGCTGAGTCTTCGGCTGATCGTCGGGCTATCGCCTGCTCGGTATGATGTCGCACTTGTCGCCAATCCTGCATTGTCTCCCTCCGAATTGCTGGATGAGGTGTTGTCTCAGTTCGACTCGACCTGGTGCAGTCAAAAGCCGGACGATTGCAAACGTTCAATGAGCGCCTGGAATTGAATGCACAACGCGAGATAAGCTCGGTGTTGGTCGGAGATGAAGCGCAAGCGATTGAACGTGTCAAAGGGTTTGAGAACTCCGATTTCCAGCATGTTGCGGAGATTTCTCAGTTAAGTCAGCGGATTGAGGAGCGTGCGCATCTGGCCCACTTCCGGCGTAGGAGACGACGTCGTATATTACGGAATGCAGTGAGCTGCGACCGATCGGACAGACGGGTTTACGAAAGAGGGACTGGCAGTCATATACGAACAGAGTAAGGGGGACAAGCGCCTCATTAATGCACTATGTGAACAATGTCTCTTTGCCAGAGCAATCGAGCAAGCCTTACAGATCGATAATCGACTTGTTCGGGGGGGCAGGCAAGTCAGATATTGGCTGGTCGAATGTTTAATAAGGACGCCCTCAGATCATGAATGAATACAGCACGACAGACTGGTATCGGATTGCGCAGGGACAATTGACGGCGGTGGCTCTTGCCGTGCAGCGGCAAGACGAACTCGACTTAGAAGCCGTATCTTCCCTGGCAACGGGTATTGCCGAGGCGCTTAAGAGCAGCGATCAATTGCTTGTTGAGGCTATGAGTGGTCCTGCAGGTCCTCCGCTGATTACGAATCTTGTGAATGTCGGGATTTTGGCGACGAAGGTCGGCGTCAGGCTGGGATATCACGGGGAAGAGCTGGAACGGCTTACCTTCGCAGGGCTTCTGCACGACATCGGCCTCTTTGCCGTGCCGCAGTCATTGGTCACAAAGTCGGGTCGGTTGACCCTTGATGAACGTATGCTCATTGAGCAACATCCTGAACTCGGCTATCAAAGGATTCGAAAGGCTGGTCAGAAGTACGACTGGCTGGCACAGGTGGTGCGTCAGGCGCATGAAAGGTCGAACGGACAAGGGTATCCGAACAGGCTGAATGGGCGGAAAATCTGCGAGTTTGCCCAAATCATCGGCGTGGTAGATATCTTCGATGCCCTCGTGAGCCCGCGCGGATATCGTCGACGATTTTTTCCGCATGAAGCGGTGCGGGAATTGATTGTGGCGGAGCGGACGGCGTTCCCTCGCGAGGTCATCAAAGCCTTGGTTGAACAGCTGTCGGCCTATCCACTGGGTACCTCGGTACGATTGACCACCGGAGAGGTGGGATCGGTCATGCAAGTGAATATGTGCTATCCACTCCGCCCAGTCGTGCGGATCGAGGGCGATGCGGCCTATGGCCAGGAGGGACGGCAGCTTGATTTAAGCCACAGTCCTCTCGTCTCGATCATCGAAACGTTAGCGCCTCCTGACGTGGCACGTGTATGTTTCCCAGGAGATGGAGCGCAGGCCAAAACATCTGATGTCGTCCCTAGGGCATCCGATCAGTTCACGTCGCTGCTGGAGAGCTTGGACGCATTAGCGAGTGCGATCCAAGGCGCCGTCGAGTCCAGGGCTTCCATGCCAGACGCTGGGATTGTGGCGCTGTCGGGCGAGGATTGAAGGATCGATCGGGCTCCATTGCAGGATCTTGAGGATGTCAGTTTTGAACATGAAGTGATCAGGCAACCCGCTCCTTTATGCCCTTCGCGACCTTCAACAAGCTGGTGCCAGGTCGATGCGGTCGGTCCGCGATGTGTTGGAGGCGGTGATTCAGCGAGCTGAGTGGGAAGCCGATCATCTTGATGTCGCCGACGTCTGGCGCATCGTAACTGAACTCGACCAACTCGATGAGGAGTTCCTTCAAAAAGTCCGTCGGCGAGTTCTGATCATCATCTGCTCCAACTGTACAAATTTGTGAGTAAAGAACCCCGCCTGGAAAGGCGGGGTTCTTTACTGCGTCTGGGCGCTAGC
>JBDTPK010000040.1:0-11921 GCA_039932735.1 Nitrospirota bacterium | reverse complement strand
GCGAGGCCCAATCCTGAGTCGTCGGAATCGAGCTATTTTTACAGGCTCGAAGTGCTGCTCAACCAAGGTTCAAGAGGTCTTTTTCAGCTGTGGATAGGGTGCCGCACAGGCCATGGGTGCATCAGCTGGGATGTGATCGAAGTGTGCCGCAAGGTTCCCGGTCAATGGCACCTCGCTCTCATAAACCGTAAAGAAGTAGGGATCTGGAGCCGTCAGTCCATATTTATTAATCAGCATTTGATGCTGCCGTTCGGACTGGATGTGATAGCGCACCTTGGCCGTCAGTTTGAGCCCCGCAATGTCTTTCGGCAGTCGATATGAAAATGTGTAATCTCGGCTTGCCAACGGCATTAACCGATTGTCGTGGAGTTCAATGATTGCCGGCTGCCATAGAATCCATCGACCCATGGTATCCGTCTGGCTTTCCAGTATCTGTTGGTTCTGATCCTCTACAGCAAACTCCACCGTGAAGTGCCGATCGGGGTCTCCCGTTGGGAGTTTATGCCCTGCTCCCGCATTGATGAGGGTTAATGTGACCTGAACCTTGTCACCTGGCTTTGGTTCAGCCGGTTCGGCAACGACCTTGATGCCGACCGCCCGCTTGACCATCTCGGGATCGTGTCCGCCGCGCCAGAGATGTTGGCGACCTCGTCGAATGGGCCCGCCCGTGGCTATCGGACGTTCGATCTCAGGCATGTGGCAGTTTTGACAAATAAAACCGCGCTCTTTCATCCAGTACCCGCCCTCATATTCGGCATAGGTGCCGCAAGGTCCCCCGTTATAAAATTGCGCCGGCCCCCCCACGACGCTATGGCACCGATAACAGAGCTGGGTCGTGCGAAAGCTGGGATCGAATTTCGTGGGATGAGGGGCGACGGTATCGTCAAAGGGGCCGAGGATGATCCCATCCCGGACGTGGCAGGCCGCGCAGGTCACTCCTTCGTTCTGGTAGTCGGGATCGTATTGAGGATTCGGCTCCTGAATGGCTTTTTCTACCCGCTCGCGCGGGATCTCTTTGATCAACGTGGGTTGTTGGTTTTCTAACGGGGTATGGCAGTTTAAGCAGACCCATGTGTGCTTATCCTTCGTCCAATAGGCATGGAAGAACGGATCGCGATAGGCCTGCGCATGGATGCTGGTTTTCCATTCTGCATAGATTTCCTTGTGGCAAGACCCACAGGATTCCGCTCGCAAACTCGTGAGACCTTCTGGAATTTTTTGATACGGAATTGCATGCGCATAGTCTGAACGCAATCCGAAGATGACGGTGGGCTTTACCTCGGTATAGTAGACATAGGTGAGGCCCGCGAGGACCAGAAGGCCGATCAGGATTTTTGTAAGTAATCGCATGGCAGAAGACTCATCCCTTGCGTAGACGTGAGGCTTTCCGAGTCAGAGCACATAGAAGATCCGAACTCATAAACTTGCCCCGGAGATCCGACTTGTCCGTTCCCTTCTCCGCGAACTTGCCGAGATCCTGTGGACGATAGTAGGTGTCCATAGCGCGCGCTCCCTATGAATCACGCGTTGGGGTTTCGGTATATTTTCGATAGACAACGGGGATCAGCATGAGCAGGCCGAGTAAGCTGAAAGCCAGCAGGAGTCGCGGCGAGACCAGTTCTGAAAGAGCATTGATGGTGCCTAGCTGACGCCCAGCGAAGGTATACACCACACTGCCTGGAATAATTCCTACGGCGGTTGCCACGACATACGTGCTCACCTTCACTCGCGTCAGACCTGAGAGGAGATTCACGAGAAAGAAGGGAAAAAATGGAATGAGCCGCAACGTCAGAAGATAACTGAATGCATTCTTTGTAAAGCCATCCTGAATCGGACCGAGCCGGTCACCAAATTTCCGCTCCACCCACTGTCGAAATAGGTAGCGAGCGGCGAGAAAGGCTAATGTTGCGCCGGTCGTGGCTCCGATATTGACATAGATGGGCCCCCACAAACTCCCGAAAAGGAAGCCACCTGCAAGGGTCATGATTGTCGCACCAGGCAGTGAGAAGGATGTTTGGAGAATGTAGACCAAGATGAACAAAACGATGGCCGACACATAGTGGTCCTGGGTAAAGACCAGCAGGCTATCTCGATTGGTTTTGAGTGTGTCCAGCGACAGATAGGTTTTGAGATCAAAGATGAAGAAGGCGCCGATTGTCGACAGGAAGAGCAAGGCCACAACGATTTTCCCCGTGATCGAGGATGTTCCCGAGGTGTCTGTTACAAAGGCGCTTCCTTCAGGGAGCATTGAAACCCTCCGTGATCCTTCATATAGTCGCGCCGCAACGGTGGACATTGGTGAGACCGCAGGTGGTCCGAGAGATTCGAGGCCACCTGGTGTCTCATCAATCAATTGTCTCTTTCAAAGATGCGTAGAGAACGAGTATACATATAACATATAGTGATATCTATATGTGTAATGTCGTGTCATGACATGGATGTGGTTCCGAAGATCTGGTGCTCGATCGAGTCGAGTCGCGCAACACATCATGCTGGTGGGGGTAAGTCTCTCGCTGGTGTATCTCCTTGCGTTCCTGACGTTCATGAATCAGTGGATCAACTTCTGGTTACGTGGCTCGTACTATCTTTCCTATCAAGCGATCTTCGTAACCGTATTGCTGCTCCTCTTTCTGGTTCGGTTGAGTCGCCATCATTTCGGGAATCTTCATGGTATCTCAATGATCATTTTCGGAGGAGTGGCAGGGTATGTCGCAGGGGTGATCTCATTTCTTCTGCATCCGATTTTCCAGGAGCAGGGCGTCAATCAAGTATTGGCCACGCTTCAATTCCCCGCACACGAATCGGTGATCGCGTTCTTGTGGTTTCCTGTGAGACTCCTGAGTTGGCTCTTCGGTGCGATCACAGGAACGGTCATCGTGCTCATCAGTCGGCGGATCGGCCCACACTGGCTGAAGCCCTCCTAACCGCCACGCTCCAGTGCGCGGGTGGGGCTCCTCGCCTGCGCGAAGTCAGTATAGTCAATAACGGAGGTTGGCATGTATGTCTGGAGTAAGCGGCTCGTCATTGGTTTACTGGTGGCCTTTGTACTGGGACTTGTAGTGTTCCTGACCCAAGGTCAGCTGGTCGGGGGAAGCTCCCTGACAATGGATACGACATCCTGGATCATCTTGAACTATGTCGGCCTGGTGCTGTGGGTCTTTGTGTGGATGATCGACCAGACGCGTATGCGGGGAAGGAACGTGTGGGTGTGGCTCTTACCATTTCTTCTTGCCCCCTTGCCTACGCTGATGGTTATCATCCTGTTTCTTCAGCGCCGGATGAAAACCCAATAGGATCTATCCTGTCCCCACTTAGATTTTGAAAGATCGTTACTCATTAGCATGGACGACGGACGGGGACCAGCTCACCTGTTGCGGGTCGACCACGATATTGACTGTGTCCCATACCGACAACCCGGCGCGTCCTCCCAGCACGGGACCGACGCTTTTCAAGGTGATGCTTTCCCAATGGAGCTTGACGGTTGTGACGAGATCTTCGTCCGTCCGATTCACGAGCACGACTCGTCCAATCCATCGATTCCATCGTTGTTTGCCACGCCGAAAAGCGCCTGCCTCAAGACGCACAGCTTCTTCAGGAATAATGACGTGCACCATTTGCCTGATGTTCGCTGTGCCCGGTGCGGGCAGGGTCGCCGGCCACCATATGCGCAGACCGGTGTGTTCTCCAACGCGGATGCGCAGGGAGGTCCGTGTGAGTCCGTCGGTATTGGAGATGACGATACCCGGCAGAACATTCGAAATACGCGATAGCGGTGTTGTTTCATTCATGGTTATGGACGACCTGCCATTGTGGCTCTGCTCTACTTCTGAGAACCTATGATCCACGTGCGACATGATCACCTCCTTATTCTCCTGGCAACTCGCTTCCAGTTCGCCGCATTGAATGCAAATCCTATTTCGACCAACTGATCGTAGGTTCCAGTCACAAACCAGTTCCTGGACAAATCAGTGTGATTCGGGACGTACCATCAAAATAGAAGCAGGACATCCACCGAGTTGCATGTTGGATGTCATGTGTGTCGCCACGACTCGCCCACCATACGTCTTGCCGTTCATGAACTTCACGGAGCCTTGATTGCATCACCAGTAGATACGCACATTGACTCATTGCCTTACCCATGATTGAGCAATGATAGGACAAATATAGTATTGACATGAAACAACCTGTATATTATCTTTTACGCCTTATAACTATCATAAATACATCATCGCTCGAATTGCAATTTAGGAATAAAAGGAGAACTGATGGCCAATAGAAGTTGGTGGTGGGCCTTCCTGAGCGTCCTTCTCCTTGGTGTGGGCGTGGGATCAGTAAGGGCCATCGAGTATGGTGACGTGGTGCAGAAAAACGGACAATGGGTGTTTCGGAGCACGGAAGATCCTGTGCTCAAACTCATGCGCACGCAGGGGGTGGTCACCAACGAGCGATACAACGAAGTGTCAGCACAAAAAGGAAAAAACTGGATCGAACCCGCCGATGCGGTCCTCAATCGACGGCAAGACATCGAATGGACCCGCTATCTGAAAACTGTGACGCACTTGCCCGATTGGATTGACTTGGGCCTCGAAAACCGAACCCGATTTGAATCGTACGACCATCCCTGGCGAAGTAATCAACGCATTGGGGGCGGGGGAACCGATGCCCAGTTAGCTCTCCGATCCAGAGCGCGGGTAGGATTGGGGGGCAATGGCCCCTTCCGGTTTCTCTTCGAAGGGCAGGATGCGCGGGCCTTGTCGAGCGATGAGCCGGGGGATTTCAGGACGAACACGACGATCAACCAATTTGACATCCTGCAACTCTTCGGGGCATTGAGCATCAACAACGTCGGGGGGAGCGGGTTGCGAACGGACTTGCATTTCGGTCGTATGACCATGGATTTCGGCATGCGTCGGTACGTGGCCCGAAACGATTTTCGAAATACCACCAATGCCTTCGATGGGGTCCATTGGCAAATCAGTGAAGGCCAAACCTGGCGGTTCAGGGCCTTTGTAGTGGAACCGGTGCTGCGGGATGATGTGCAACTGGACGAACAGACCGCAAAGAGTATCTTCTGGGGCGCCTACGTCGAGAGCATGCACTTTCCCTGGTTCAGTGTGAATGCGTTTTATTTCGGATTAAACGATCAAGAATCCCAAAATAAAACGCTTCACCGTACCTATAACACGTACGGTCTTCGCCTCTTCAAGTTACCCGCGCTCAACGAATTGGATTACGAATTCGAGGGGGCCGTTCAAACGGGACATTTGGGCACTGTCGAGCACTTTGCCTATAATCCTAACGTGGAAGCGGGGTATACGTTTAATTTGCCTTGGACGCCTCGATTGGTGGCGCAGTATACCTACTCCAGCGGCAGTCGCACGCCAGGAGGAAGCCAGGACGGAAACTTTGATGTCCTGTACGGCGCCCGTCGCTTTGATTTGACTCCCACGGGAATTTGGGGAGCATTTCCCCGAGTCAACATCAGTACCCCCGGTTGGAGGCTGATCCTCCAACCCACTGATACTTTGTTACTCACAACCAAGCACCGGTTCTGGTATCTGGCGGAATCAAGCGCAGCGTTTTCTGGTAACGGCTTGCAAGATCCCACAGGAAGGTCAGGAAACTATTTAGGGCACGATGTGGAACTTCGTGCGCAATGGGCTCCGCTATGGGCCATGAGACAAAACATGGATTTTGACTTCGGGTATGTGCATTGGTTCAAGGGATCCTATTTTGATAGCCCCGCCATCCTCGCCCAATTACCCGCCGGGGGAAACAAAGATTCTGATTATTTTTATGCCGGGGTGAGAGTCAGGTTGTAGAGACGCTCTGATCGCATTGATCGGAATCGTGATTCTCGAGGGGGATGCCAGGGCGATGGTTGTCGGATGATGAAAACCGAATGGTCAATGAGTCCAGCACGGGTGATGGTGGTCACACTGGAGAGCTCGCGTTCAGTGGAAATGTTTGGAGGTCTACGATGAAAAGATGCTTGCTGTCCTTAGTGTTTCTTTTCTTAGCCGTGACGCCTGCGCTAGCTGAGCAGACACTGGTGGCGGTGGCTGCCAATTTTGTTCCGCCATTCCGAGAGGTGGCGACGGAATTTGAGAAAGCGACAGGTCATACCGTTCAGGTGGCTTCGGGCCCCAGCGGAGGTTTCTATACTCAGATTAAGAATGGCGCCCCGTTCGATGTGTTCTTCTCTGCCGACAATGAACGACCGAAGCTATTGGAGGAGGAAGGGTTGGGAGTCAAGGGGAGCCGCTTTACATATGCCATCGGGCGTCTCGTGCTCTGGAGTCCCGATCCCAACCTGGTGAAGGGGGAAGACACGCTGCGCTCCGAGAAGTTCAAACATCTTGCCATCGCCAACCCGAAGACCGCTCCCTATGGAGTAGCGGCTATGCAGGCCATGCAGAAGCTGGGGGTATGGGAGCATGTACAATCTCGGCTTGTCATGGGGGAGGGTTTGGGGCAGACCATCGGGTTCATCGAATCCGGCAATGCCGAATTAGGCTTTCTGGCCTTGTCCCAGGTCATGGATCCGAAGATGAAGGGTAAGGGAGGCCGCTGGGATGTGCCCAGGAATCTCCATGAACCGATCCAGCAGGATGTGGTCTTGCTGACGAAGGGCAAGGACAATTCAGCGGCGAACGCGTTGATAGAGTTCATGAGGGGTCCGCAGGCCATGGCGATCATCGAGCGGTATGGGTATGAACTGAAATAGCGTTCCCCCATGTCTACCCGTCGATTACTCCTCGTCCGTTCCCACCCCACGCTCCTCCCCTGGTATGAGCGGTGCTAGGGGGCCGCTGTTGAAGAGTGAACACAAATGAGACAGGAAAGCGCCATGCGCTATCTCAAACCACGAATGTGAATTCAGGCTGAGATCTGAGAGTTCTGTGGTTCGATCGGTGATAAGGCGCTCATAATTGCTGAAGGAAAAGGAGATATGGACCATGGTCACGTTGATTCGAATGTTTCTGAGTCTGTTGGTCGTCTCGCTGCTAAGCGCGAGCCCTGTTATGACTCATTTTGCCACAGCCCAGGAGACGCTCACGCTAGAATCTGCTCAGAATACCCAACCCGCGCCGGAGAATATGTCGCCGGAAGATGCACGCAAACATTTCTCTGCTTGTCCCGGCGGGCCATCCATGCATTTCCGTTTGGGAGGAAAGGTAACGAATCCAACGACGTTCAATCTCAATAAGCTTCAGACACAGCCCTATCACACCACCGTGTGGGCGTTCTATCGAGCGGGAGCTAGTTTTGAGACGGGCGAGTGGACTGGAGTCCTGCTGTACGATTTGCTGACGCAGGCACAGATTCTTCTGAATCCTGGCGTAAAGAACGATCTCAATCGGAAAGTCATCCTCGTGACAGGAAGCGATTGCTATCAACAGGCCTTTACGATGGGAGAATTGGTGCCCGCGATCGGAGGGCAGCATCAAGTCATCGTCGCGTTTGCCAAGGACGGCTCGTTTCTGACGGACACGGGCTTTGCTCGTATCATCAGTCCAGGAGACAAATCAGGGGCTCGCAATGTCTCGAACATCATTCGGATCCAGGTGTTTGATCCACCGCTGCCGAAACAGGATCAGAATCCATAACACAGGATTACGGCGTTGTGCTGGCGCGGATCTGCATGTCCTGTGTCGAGTACCAACGCAGATGCGTCAGGCGGAACCTGGCGCATCCGGCTACACCGATGGTCAGCGTAAGGAGTCACTAAGATGAAGGGTGCGTCGCAAATCCAATGCTATTGAGCCGGAACGATGCCGAAGGAGAGAACGATGCTTACGGATCTTATTTTGTCAATCCTTCCCACGGTATGTATGATCAGCGGACAGGTCACCTGGTCGGAAACAACGACCAGGGCTGATCTCAGGGCAACGTGTCCGATCGAATATCATGTGAAGGGAACAGTGTTGTTCTTGAAATCTCACCGATGGTTCGTGGAAGTCGCTATTCCGGAAGAGCCCGGGATACAGTCGTTTATCTATCGGTGGGGCCAAGCCGACGCCCGCGTTGGCGAGCACACGGTACCGATTTCGTATGGGCCAGTCGGAGGGGCGTAAGACCTCCTTGAGGCAATTGTCATCCGCCAGTGTCGTATGGAAATTGACGCGTTTGCTGGTTATGACACGACTGACACTGGGAAGACCTGGCAATACGACCGGGATAAGATCACCTGCCATCTGAGAAATCGTACGATTGAGGACTTGCGATCGTGCCGGACGGCATGACCTGCGAGCGTGGGCGACATACAACGAAGCTATTGGAGGAGGAAGGGTTGGGAGTCAAGGGCAGCCGGTTCACCTATGCCATCGGGCGTCTCGTGCTCTGGAGTCCCGATCCCAACCTGGTGAAGGCGGAAGACACGCTGCGCTCCGGGAAGTTCAAACATCTTGCCATCGCTAACCCGAAGACCGCTCCCTATGGAGTCGCGGCTATGCAGGCCATGCAGAAGTTGGGGGTATGGGAGCATGTACAATCTCGGCTTGTCATGGGGGAGGGTCTGGGTCAGACCATCGGGTTCATCGAATCCGGCAATGCCGAATTAGGCTTTCTGGCCTTGTCCCAGGTCATGGATCCGAAGATGAAGGGTAAGGGAGGCCGCTGGGATGTGCCCAGGAATCTCCATGAACCGATCCAGCAGGATGTGGTCTTGCTGACGAAGGGCAAGGACAATCCAGCGGCGAACGCGTTGATGGAGTTCATGAGAGGTCCGCAGGCAATGGCGATCATCGAGCGGTATGGATATGGACTGAAATAGCGTTCCTCGGCGTTCCCATAGATCATAGCCCGCATGTGTCCCTGCTCACGGCTTCTCTCTGGCATGAGCCGTACCGGGAGGAACGCGGTTGAAGAGTTGACAAGTGATGATAATATCCGTACATATTGAGAGGCTTGAGATAATATCTGACGAAAAGATACCATAGCAATATCAAGCGCTAAAACAGGGTGGGAATTGGGACCATGACAGACATGGATCTGAGCGCGCTGTGGGTTACCTTGCGACTGGCTTTAATGACTGTGCTGGTGCTGCTGATCGTGGGTACGCCTCTCGCCTGGTGGTTGGCTCACACCCGCTCACGGTTCAGGCCGATCGTAGAGGCCGTGGTCGCGCTGCCGATTGTGCTTCCTCCCACCGTCCTAGGATTTTACATCCTCGTCGCGCTGGGCCCCTATGGACCGCTAGGTCGACTCGCGAATCTAACTTTGGCGTTTACCTTTACGGGGCTCGTGATCGCCTCAGTCTTTTATTCCATGCCGTTTGTGATACAGCCGCTTCAAGGCGCGTTTGAGGCAGCCGGCAAAGCACCGTTGGAAGCGGCCTGGTCGCTCCGCGCCTCTCAGTTGGATGCTTTTTTAACGGTAATGTCCCCGATGGCCCTGCGGGGATACATCAGCGCTGTTGTGCTCGGCTTTGCACACACAATGGGAGAGTTTGGGGTGGTGCTCATGGTCGGAGGGTCAATTCCTGGACAGACGCGAGTCCTGTCCACGACCATCTTTGACCATGTGGAAGCGATGGAATACGCTCAGGCGCATGCGATCTCTGTCTTTATGCTGATCTTTTCGTTTCTGGTACTGCTGGGCGTGTATGTCGCCAACCGCCGATTCCCCATACACGTGTCATGAGCCGCTTGGTTGCACGATTTGATGTGCCTTATCCGAGCTTTCGTCTGAGCGTTGACTTGGATTTACCGACATCGGGCATTACCGTGCTGTTTGGGCCTTCAGGCTCAGGAAAGACCACGTTGTTGAGATGTTTAGCGGGGCTTGAGCGCGCATCCGATGGATTCATGCAGTTCGGCAACGATGTGTGGCAGGACGAAGCCAAAGGCAAGTGCCTGCCGCTCCACTCACGCCCGATCGGGTATGTATTTCAGGAACCTCGACTGTTTCCCCATTATAGTGTGCGTTCAAATCTTCTTTACGGTTATAAGCGTATCCCTGTGGAGGAACGCCGTATTTCGATTGAGCAGGTGGTCACTATCCTGGGAATCGGGCATCTCCTGGAGCGCCGCATTCACAAGTTATCCGGCGGCGAGCAACAGCGGGTGGCGATCGGGAGGGCATTGCTCACGAGCCCCAAGCTGCTGCTGATGGATGAACCGCTCACCTCGCTCGATATTCAGCGGAAACAAGAGCTTATCCCGTTCATACACCGGCTTCATGAGGAACTGCATATCCCGGTGGTATATGTCAGCCATTCGATCAACGAGATCCTCCAGCTCGCAGACCGTGTCGTCCTCTTGAAACAGGGCAAACTCGTGGGAGTCGGCGCGCTCAATGAGGTGCTCACGTCCCTCGAGTATCGGGCGAGTTTCGGATCGCTTCGAGTCGGCGCGGTCTTGGATGCTCATGTGGCAAGCCACGAACCGCAGTACGGTCTCACCCAGCTGGAATTCAAGGGCCAATTCCTGTTTGTGCCCCTTCAGCCTGATGGCATCGGGCAGCCCGTTCGCGTGCACATCCTCGCCAGCGACGTCAGCCTTGTCGTAGGCCAGAGCAATTCTCCGACCAGCGTGTTGAACATTCTTGAGGCGACGATTATGGAAATCCGGGAAATGGATCAGTCCTCGGTCGACGTGCTATTGGATATCGGAGCGCCGCTCGTCGCCAGCATCACCCGAAAATCGTATGCGAACCTCGGTCTGAAACCCCACCAGAAGGTATGTGCGCATATCAAAGCCGTGGCGCTGAATGAAGAGCTGACGGAATAGATGAGAGCGTTACTCTCTAGCGCGTCGCTCTCAAAAGAGGCGGGGAAAACGCTTTAGCGTGGAGAATCCTATGAAGCTGGTGGTTTTTAGTTCGTGGCTGCTTCTTGTTCCCATAACCGTATCCGCGCAAATAGACCATACCCATACTCCTGCTACGGCCGAAGACTGCACGAAGTTGTCCCCCGAATTGGAAGCGGTTGTCGCCGCGATGGATGGGTCTGGCTCGCGGATCGAGACATTGCCGACGATGGAGAACACCCCGGCAGTTGAACCCGGCATCCACAAACTGCAGGTCGCGCTTCGACCTCAGTCGGAGATCGAGCTCTCGGGAAAAGAGCGTCTGTCAGGGGAGGCTCTAGCACGGGAGGGTAGTATGGCTGGAAAGCTGAAGCCGAGCGAGAGCGTAGAAAAGCTTTTTGGAGGATTTGTTCGGCTGACCGTCCAGAAGGATGGCATGTACCGGATTTCCACAGACTCAACCGTCTGGATCGAAGTGATAGACGGGGATAAACCGATCGAACGGGTCAGGGTGGCTCCTCGTTTGCGCTGCGGCCGGATACACAAAAGCCTGGGGTTTCCGTTACAACGAGAACGATCCTATTGGCTGGAGATGTCGGGTAGCTCGCGTCCGGACGTGGCGGTGCTCATTACGGAAGAGCCAGCGCATTAAAAAGGGGGGAACATGGCAAGACGCAGCCCAACAACGATGCCTCAGGGACCGGATGCGGTGTTAACCGCTCGCGAGGCTGCGAAGTATCTGCGCCTCGCTCTCCCCACTTTTTACCGGTACCTATGGGAGGGGAAAATTCCCACCTCCAAGATCGGCGGACGGTATCGCTTCAAAAAGGCGATCTTGGATCGCTGGCTGGGGAAAAAACCTGAAGGCGAGGAGGTCAGCGGGAGAAACAAATTGGTCGGCATTGTCTCGGCGATCAAGCGTGATCTCATCATCGCTCAGATAAACCTGGACGTAGGAGAAAACAAGATTACGGCCATCATCACGCGTGATGCGCTTGATGAGCTTGGTCTGAAGGTCGGTGATCGCGCGATCGCCCTGATTAAGGCCACCGAAGTGATGGTGATCAAGGAAACATAACCTCCCATTCTCAACAGTAGCCTCAATGTGCCTGAAAATTATATTTTCACTTCCGAAATGCGCACGTTGGCGTGACTCGTCCGGTCGGAAGT
>JBDTPK010000039.1:0-11942 GCA_039932735.1 Nitrospirota bacterium | reverse complement strand
CGCTTCTCGCCCCCTTTCTGGCCGGCTATCGGAATCCTGCCACCATTCGGTCCTATCGCAAAGCCCTGCGCGGTTTTTTCGCCTGGTGGGGGCGTGACGGCCAGGCCGCTCCCTTGACCCTCACGCTGCTGCGCGACTACCAGCAGCAGCTGCGGGCCACGGTCGAGCCCCGCACCGTGAATTTCTATCTGGCCATCCTGCGGCGCTTTTGCGGCTGGCTGGTCGAGCAGGGGCTCCTGCCCTGGAATCCGATGGAGGAGGTCGCGGGGCTCCGGATTCCTAAGGGCTTTGTCCGGGACAGCCTGACGGAAGAGGAGATCCGACGACTCTTGGCCGTCCTGCCGAGAGACGGGGAGACCCAGATTGAAAAGGAGACGGCGCTTCGGAACTATGCGATATCGGTCCTCTGGTGTGCGGTGGGGCTCCGGAGTATTGAGCTGGCGCGGGCCCAGCGTCGGCATCTCGGGGTCGAGCAGGGACATCACGTGCTGAAGGTGCACGGGAAGGGGGAGGATCTGGCGGGGCAACCGGTGGTGGTCGAGCCTTGGGTCCTGACTCCGCTGCTGGCGTATCTGGATTGTCACGATCGGTGGCATCAGCCGGAGATCGATCGACCGGACCGTCCGATCCACGACGATCATCCGCTCTTCTGTTGGGTGCGGGGCCCGGGGTTCTATCGGTCACGCCGGGACAATCCGGCGGTCACACGCGGCTGTCGGCCGCTTGGGGTGCGGGTGATGCAAAATATGATGCGCGAGGCGCTGGGGGAAGCGGGGCTCCTGACCCTGCCGGCGGGGCAGACGGGTCAGCTCCGCCGGATCACGCCGCACTCACTCCGGCATTCGGCCGCCACGATTGCGCTGGAGCGGGGGGCGCCGCTCCATCAAGTCCAAGCCATGCTCCGCCATGCGGAGATTCAAACCACGATGCTGTACACCCACAACAAAGAGCGGATCACCCATGCGGCGGAACATCGGATGCCGAACTTTACGGTGCCATCAGACGGCGAGCCGCGCGAGCTGAGTGATGGTGCGGGCGGGCACGTCGGTACGGATCCGTGACCGGGGCGTCGCGTCGGGTAGACTCGGGACGCGTGATCTTACGCGAAATGGTGCGCAGTGCTCGGCTCAACGCAAGTCCGATGGCGTGGAGACTCTAGCCAGCGGCCAATAGGTGACTCAATTTCGCGCGGTCGATGAGGGGCATTCATCGATACCACCTCCCAGTCTACTCCTTGGTTTCTGGTTCGAGGAGAATAAGGTGTTGCACGAGAACTATGCATCGAGAGTGAATCCTTTTTGATTCACCAGAGAATCTGTTTAGATACAGCCTGCATGGCTCCGCATCAATCCACCAACCGGTTTCCATCAGCCTGATTCACGATCCGATGGTGCAGTGCCATGCAGGGTCATTCGATAGGTATTCCAGAATGTTACTTACACCGCACACTTCCAGAGCAGTACGCACCTCAGTCATCCCCTGCACGAGACATCAGGACTGTTCCATGTCTGGCACAGATACTGCTGTATCTATTATATGTTTAGGTGTTGTATAGACTGTTCGCTGTTCTGATCTTGCAATGAAATATGGTTGCGTGTATTAAGTCGTGACGGGGGCGGAGGCGCGGGGCGTTATATGGGGACATGGAATGGAAAGCCAGAAGAAACACAATAGAAGGTCGGTTTCCTGGAGCAAGTGGCCTCGGCAATGCTGAAGTGCTTGTTCAAAGATATGAAGGATTAGAGGTGACAAATGGCAGTTGACAGTAAATGGATGGTGCGCAACATGGGTTTCGATCCGGTGCTGCATTCGATGCCTGCGGGGACGTTCTCGAGTAAGAACGTGTTGGCCGCGGTAAGGAAGCGGAGGGGTGTGCAGGATGTCGATCTGCAACGCGAGATCATTGACTTTGATTCGGAAGGTGCCGAAGGCAAGGAGTTTTTTGCCTTCTCCACGTCAACCGGACTTTCGCGGTTCACCGACATCCCGTGGCCCAAAGGAAAACAACCCATCACCGACACGATTGTGCGGAAAGGCCCCGGTGGCGCACTTCCCCAGGCGGACGTGCTGATTGTGACATGGACGGTCGATGAGGGGCATGCCCTAAGCCGGGTCCTGACACCAGGCAAGGATTCGCGTAACGACTACGTTCCTTATAAAAAAAACTTCGCAAACATTGCCGCCAATATGGTGTCTCGCTGCCCGGCGCGGCAGGCTGGACGCCTTGGCGCCCATTGGACCTGCAAAATCGCAGGCAAGAGCGTGGTCGTCTTCAAGTCTGAATCGCATATGTCGCAGGACGGGCCCCAGTTGCCTAACGTCGACGTCTGGGCTCAGATTATTTCCGACGTCCGGCCAAAACTCGTCATTACCACTGGCACGGCCGGCGGCATCGGCACGGACCTCCAAGTGGGTGACGTGGTCGTGAGCCCGGTACTCCGTTTTGATTGCATGCAGAGGTTCAAGAACTTCAAATTCGACGGAACGCTGATCGCCCATGAGGTCTTCGACAGCGATGCGTTGGCGGCACTCAAGGTAGCCCCTAACCTGCTTGCCGCGAACGCGGGTCAATTGCCGAAAGGCAATACCCGTGCTCCCAAGATCTTTACCACCGCTCAGAGCGATCTGAAAGGTTCAGTGGTCACCACGGATTTCTTCGGCTTCGATATTTCCGACAACCACTTTGGCCTCCGAGGTCTAGGCCATGTGTGCGAGATGGGTGATGCCATACTTGGCCTCGCTGCCGAAAAACTGAGCGCGAGTGGGATCATGATGCCCCAGTATGTGGCAGTCCGGAACGTATCCGATCCGCAGATCAAGGCAGAGGGCACGCTTGCAGAGCAGAAACAGCGTGCAGCAACCATCTACAAAGCCTTTGGCCGTTGGAGTTCGGTCTGTAGCGCTATCGCGTGTTGGGCGTTAGTCGCCAAGTAGGGTATTTCCCAACAACGGGACGTCCCTGCGCACAGCGTATTGGCATCTATGATCGAACACAGCACGGTAGACAGTGTGCCACTCCCAATTGTTCCGCTCAGAACGAGCCTACCTGTGAGAGATCGAAACGCAGCTGAAGTAGAGGAACTCACAAGATACTTAAAAATTCCTGTGAGCGTGTCTGTCCCGTTGTTGGAATGTAACCAATACCTGTAATCTGAAGGAGGACGGTCATGAGTGAATCCAAGCCCCATGAGAACGCATTTGTCACGCATCAGAATTTTTCGATCCACGCGGTTGATAATGCCGTAACTGCCCGGGCGGTTGCCGCGCCTCTCCCACCGAATCTGGGTCCGCTGTCGACCTTCTCGGGAACGTTTACGGGGCGTGGATTCAATACCATCTTTCGGCCCGACAGTACCAAGACGCCCACACCGATGCCGGGCCCGGTCACGACGACGGATCCACCCGACAACGTGTTGGAACTGAACCTTACCGATGAGACGCTGTCATTCTCAAACACGCTCGGATCCGTCCCGAATCGGGGCTCGGGGAACCAAGCGGACGCGTTCCTGAACGGCGTCCCGTATCTTCAGACGATCAACGATATCACCACGGGGGTCGCCGTGGGGATTCACTTCGAACCCGGCATGTGGCTGGCGGTTCCGTCCACCACCGACCCGAAGGAACCAGTCACGGTTGCTCGCATGGCCTCTATTCCTCATGGCACGACCATCGTCGCTCAGGGAGTCGCCTTACCTGCGGTGCATGGAAAGCCGACGATCGCCGCGGTCGACATCACGCCGTTCCCGGGCGGCAATCCGGGCAGTCTGATCAGGTTCCAGAATCAGACTGCGACAAACAAGACGACCCGCCGCATCCCTCAGGACCTGACCGCCTTCATCGCGTCAGGCAACATCACCCAGGCGATTCTGGATGATCCGGCGACGATCCTTCGGAACCAGATTGCGCATCAGACGATCACCCGGACGATCGTCATCGAGATTTCGACGAAGCCCGGGGCGCCTCTCCCTCGTGGACCATTGCCAGCCAGAACACATCCCTCGGCACCAGAATTTGGCGGCGGTACGTCGAACATCGCCTTCCTGCTGGGGGAGACCAGTCCGCCCCCAGGCGGCGGACCGAAGACCAACGCCAACGCGTTCCAAATGGACGCGGTGTTCTACATCGAAACAGTGGTCTATGACGTACAGGTGCCCCCCTTGCCTGCCGGGACACCCCCGATCATCCTCGACCCGGTTCAAAAGGGGACCGTTCCGCTCGTCCCGCGATTCCTCGCGACGATCCCGTTTGTGCCCGGCAAGCATTTCGCGGGCGGTACGGTCAAGGTCGCGACGACGCAGATCCAGTATGCTCAAAAGGTCATGCTGGATTTCGCGACGCTGACGTGGCCGCACGTGTCTGTCGCCTCGCTGGTGCCGTCCGAACCGATACCGATCCCCGAACACTTGTTGCCGCTCACGTGACCCCGGCGGGCAAGTGGTGTGCGGCACTTGACGAAGATCGCTGCTTGCGCGGAATCAGCCAGGAAAGCCAGACACCGACGTTCGCGACGCAATATAATCGGAGGTACATTCGCCCAACCCTATATAGGTTAAGGAGGATACCATCATGCCGAAGGCTTATTACACTGTGGGACAACTCATGCGCATTCAGGCGCGTCCAGGCTCCTTGGCGGAGAAAAGATACTATGCCAACAGCGCCCTTCCTCACGCGTGGCCTATGCCGAAAGCGATTGCCCCTGGCATTAGCCCCGCGCCGCTCGAGGACCTCATATTTCACGGTGGCAAGATCGTGCCGCAAATGGAATTCCAAAATGTCTATCTTGGCGGCGCTGCATCATGGAAGGCGAGCGATATTGATTCCATCGACAGCGCGATCAATGTTGCCATGCGGGACCGGCGGCTCAATAACGTGATGGTGCAATACTTTCACGACACCGTGCTTTCATGTGACATGCGCGAATCGATCATCGTTGACGATGCTAAGCCCGAGCAGCTCGATGAGCCAGATGTACACGCAATCATCGCCAGCCTGTTCGATAACACGCTCGTCAAAAGGACGGCTCTCGATACCACGATTTTCAACCTGATCCTTTCGGCGGGCACAGTACTGAAGCTGGGCGATTCATCCTCGACAAATGGACTCGGAGGATATCACGGTTCACTACACATCGAGCGGAGCGGCAAAACGATCACACTTTATTATTCCGCCACTGTGTATTCCGAGGTTCAACCCAACGGCAGAGAAAACGGAATCGCCGCGTTCAATAAACCATGGAAGAACGTCGTTGGAACCCTATACCATGAGATCAACGAATTTCGAACCGATGCGGATGTCAACGATGCAATCCAAAACAAGAACAACGATTTTCTCGGCTGGAGTTCACGCAGCGGCCGTGAAGTAGGCGACCAGCCGATCTTCGCAGCAACTAATCTGAATCAGGTGTTTAAAGAGGTCACAGCCGCGAAGAGCAAAAAGCGTATCCCGGTCCAGTTCATGTATTCCAACGCAGTGCACGGCGCGGAAGGCCCCATTGCAGAATCACATGCCTGATCGTTACAAGGTGCTCACCATGCCAGTTCGCCTGAACCACCCACTGGCCAAAACTTCGCATGTGCAGAAAATAATGGCTGGTAGATTCTTATCCGCTGTAGACAAGGAGTGTTCCAATGGCAGAAAGCATTCAGAAGCTGTTCATCAATCCACCGATCGCGATTGCGCGGCTAGGAGGCAGCACGACGCCGCAAAAGGCGTATCGCTGGGTGCAGTCACCTAATCCGCGCAGCACCGGCGAAACCACGATTGAACCAGACTGGTCCCTTGAGGTGCAATCCGATGGGACCGTCAAGCCAGTGTTGCCGACCTCTCTGTCACTGCGCGATGGTGGTCTCATCCGGCCCGTTTGCCCGTTCTTCGAATTATGGGCCTCGGTTGGAGAGCCGGGGAGCAATTCCTCAACCTGGAAAGATGCGCCGGTTACTCCGGATCTGCTGACAAAACAGGGCGTCTCGTTGAGCGGCCTATTGATCAAAGTAGACGCAAAAAACTTCAAAGCATTTCGACGGACATCGAACCTCGAACTCCAGTTTGGGACCTTCCCACCACTCGAGGTCAAGGGCGATAATTTTACGCCCACGCCCATTCTGGCGGGCAGCCCTCCAGGCGTTCCCGCTGTTCGCCGCATGATTCCGGCCAACCGGAGCATCCCACTTGGCTCATTCCAAGTAATAAGGAGCCAGCCACAACCTGCGCCGACCCTAAACCATGCGTGGACCCAACTGGAGAATGGAATGCCACGGGTGAATGTGGAGGTGATCCGCTTCCGATTCACACCGGCGCGCGGTCATTTCTACGGGCCACCCAATACTGCACAATTGCATCCTCTACCTGGGGGCGAATCCTTCGCGCCGGTCGATCCAACCCGGGCATTCCTGAATGCTGGTGCTGGCTGGCAAGGCGCCAGGGCCGACGCGATTGCTCCGGATGCGCCATCGGACACCTATGACGGAGCGGACGTTAACCCGACTAATAATCCATCCTTGGGAGTCGTGGATGACACCTGCGAAGCACGCATTGAAATCAGCTTGTCCTCGCCGGCCAACATCTCGCTGACTGCCTCCGCGAACGTATTTGTAGGCCCGCCGGACTTCGCTCCGGACCGGCGGCCATTCCTTTCACTGGCAGATGAATTGAACGATCGAGCAGGGGACAGCGGAGCGCGAACGGCATTGATGTTGGCCAGGGAACGCGATGCCTGGGTCGAAGACCTGTTCGAGCGCATTTACGAAACCGTGTCACTCTTCAACCTGGATTTACAACGAAGAGCGAAGGCGATACGGCTGACCGGCGACCGGCTCGCGCCCTCTCCGATCCCTAAGGACAACACAATCGATCAACGCAGAGCGATGGGCGGTCAGGACGCATTGCGCAATCCATCGTTTGCTTTGCCTCGAGCGAACCAGGATGATATCAAGCTCCCCTTGTCAGACCATGCCCGCATGCGACATCGCATGCTGGCTGATCTCGAAGCGCTACGTGATTTCGTCGGCCAGAACCCAGGACGCCTGGCGGAACTGATCCGCAGTTCGTTTGAAGCTGAGCAAGGTGAGACCGCCAACGGAATCGGAACCACTACCATGCGCATGCCTCCTTTCATGAGGAATTCCAACGCGGGACCCCTTACTCTGGCCACCTGGCAATACGATCTTCTAATGGATTGGGTCAAGGCGGTTGAGTCCCAGCCGGTGCCCGCAGCGCTCCTGGACAGGGGTGCAAAACGGGCGGTCCGCCCGCTCTCGGATGCCGCAGTACGACGACGCGAACAGGTATTGGCGCGTATCGCACGTGTGCGGCAACACAGTCCGTCAGGAGGTCAGGAATGATTGCGCCGTTCGCATTGATAACGGGCGATGCCTCAGCTCCGCTTTTCAAGGTATTTCAGTCTGCCCTGGGGAAGCACCTGCTGATCGTGCCGCATTCGAGAATCTTCGATTTGCCGCACGGTACGAATGGGGATGGTGATGCCCATGCACTGCCGGCTTCTCTTGTGGCGGCGCTTGCCGACACCGCAAACGTTGAAGTACCGCTGGATCATGTTGTCGAACTTCCGCCGCAGAGCATTTCCTTGAATGTCAGTTCAAGCTGCAATCTGTCCTGCTCATACTGCTATGCAGCGAGAGGGTCATTTCAGGGAGCCCAGCCGGACCCGATGCAATGGGAGGTTGCCCGTGCGGCGATTGACAAGCTGCTGCGCGAAGCAGACCCACAATCACCGATCACGGTTGGTTTCCTCGGTGGCGAACCGTTGGTCAATCGTCGGCTGATCCAACGCGCGGTGGAGTACGCTGCCGAAGAGGGTCGCACCCGTGGGCTGGATGTGCGGTTTTCCTTAACCACCAATGGCACACTTTTGAATGCAGAAGATGTCGAACTTTTGCGGACACACCGGTTCGCGGTGACCGTGAGTATCGATGGAGGAGAGCAAATCCAAGACCTGCAAAGGCCTTCCGGTGGAATAAAGGGCAGTTATGAATTGCTGTTCGATGCAATACGCTCGCTGTTAGCCGATCCTGGGTTGGCCCAGGTCGCGGCTCGCGCGACGGTTGCTCGAGGTGAGTTCGATCTCCGGGAGCGGTTTGAGGCAGTGTTATCCATTGGGTTTCAGGAAATGGGGTTCGCGCCTTTGCGAGCGGCCAAATCGGGCGGCGGTGCTCTCAGAGATGAAGACTGGCCCAGGTATCTGGACGCCATCGTCGAGGTCGCCAAGCCCGAGCTTGAATGCGCGCGCCAGGGAGGCCTCATCCGCTTCTCCAATCTGGCGGTGGCACTGAAACAACTCCATCGTGGCGCAAGCTCTCCGTATCCCTGCGGCGCGGGCGGTGGGTACTTTTCTGTTGCCGCCAACGGCGACTGGTATGCCTGTCACCGCGCCATCGGCTCTTCGACGTTTCGTATGGGCAATAACGAGGGACTCGAGCTGGAACGGCGGCGGGAATTCCTGACTACTCGACACGTGCACTCTCAATCGGCGTGTGGTCAGTGCTGGGCCCGCTATCTATGTTCAGGAGGATGCCATCAGGAAGCGTCTAGCAGGACCGATTCCTCGTGCGGTTTTATTCGTGGTTGGTTGGAGTTCTGTCTGGCGGCGTATTGCGAACTTTCCGTGTGCCGACCGGAGTTCTTTGACCCAAGCACCCGATTGTAAGGAGACCTGTCTATGAGTCAGCAGACTCCAATCAAACTGATCCCACGGAATGTTGCGGCGTTGCGCCGTGGACAACAATCAGCCGACGGCGCTCGGCTGGTGGCTGGCAATCCAGTTTCAACTCGCCTCGAATCGGGTGTCGGGAACTGTTTCCCGGGACTTGAATGCGATTTGCGAAATCTAGAACGACGATTCTTTCCCTTCCTGGAAGTTGATATTCAGGACACGGAGATCACCGTGCTGTCGGTAGATCTGTCTGGCGTTCAGGAGTCGGCCAGCAACGGCGAGATGTCCGCCCCCGCGGCCACTATCTACCGACAAATCAGCTCCGGCTTATCCCGTGGTCGACGGTGGACCATCAGGCAGATGCGCGGAACTTTCGGGCCGCTGGGGGTCCAGACGTTGGTCATTGCTGACCTTCAGCTCCCCAGTACGGGAACCAATCGCTTACCGCCGGATGCCTGGACGGCTATTCGTCTTCTGACGGAAGGAACCGAGGTCCAGCTTACGCTTCGTCAAGGCAATACGATCCGCTCGCTTGTGGGGAACCGGGCGCGCTATCTGAATGACAATGGTGAGCTGGCCAAGATGTTTCTGCCGGGGGAATTGACACAGTCGTTGTGTAGCCCCTGGACACATGATTTTCGCGACTGTGGGTGTTTTTACTGGGCCTCAAACCATCCCGATATCGCCCTCCCTCTGTTCCCAACTCCGCCGCCGGTGACGCCGGAAATCAACACCTATGTGCCGTGGGAACGCAAGAATCGAACCATAAACACTCTGCCTGATCCTGCAACCATGAATACACCGGTCGAGCTTAGTTATTACGAAATCAATGCCCAGTGGCAGACGCTGAATTTCGTCCTCGAAGGGCGGGAGATCGTTGCTCCATACCAGCCAGGGAAATTCACCGCCGTGAAGTTTGCCAGCCTCGCTGAACTCGTGACCAATCTACGATACGCGGCAGGCGTTGAGTTGGCGGTGATTCACGAGTATCTGGCGGCGGCCTATTCGCTGAAAGTGACCGGAGTCCCAGCCGCAGCCCAGGACGACGTGGACGCTGCCCGAGCTGAGTTGATGAGGGTTACGTATGGTGAGATGCGGCACGTTCGCGCCGTCAATGACGTCCTGCGGGCACTAGATCCAGATGCATTCGTACCCGCGCTGGGCGTAGCATCTCAAGTTCCCGCATCACAGCCCGGCATTTTTCGCCCGGTCGGTCCGCGCCCAGCCACGCCGGATGTGGTACAGGCATTCATGGATATCGAGAAGCCATCGGTTTCAGTAGACGGGCTGTATGCCCGCGTTCTGGCAACCCTGGAAGACCTTGGGTCCGACGAGATGCAGCAGACAGTCCGTTCCATTATGGCGGATGGCGAAAGCCACTTTGAGACCTTCAGTTTCATTCAGGAATGGCTCGACAAACACAGCCCGTCGGATTACCTCAGGAACCCCAATGCCGAGGTTGCGCCTGCTAATAACGCCCTGCACCGGAAGCTTCAGCAGGAATACGGAGCCTTGCTAGAACGGTTGTTCACTGGTTACACACTGGGGATTCCTGCCGGTGCAGCGGACATCAATACGGCGCGCAACGCCATGCTGGGAATCACCGGGCTTGATGGTGCAGCGGAAGCTGTGGCGGCCGCAGGTTTCCTGGTCGCGTTTGATCGTATCGCTGATGCGCGGTTTGCGCCCGTGAACCATCCATGAAGCGACCGTACCAATCCGATGTGGTCGTGCTGGGTGCAGGGCCTGCCGGGCTGGTGGCCGCATTAGAGTGCTCCAAGAGCCACTCAACCACATTGATCGCCCGCCAACTACCTTCGGTTGAAGACGCTCTCAGAGTGGAAGCCGTTCCCGCCTCCTTGCTTGCGCTATTCATCGAATTCGGCATTCATCCCCAACAGATTGGAGTCGAGGGTCTGCACGAGTCGCGGCGGATTGCATGGGAACAGGAAACCATTGTTGAGAGCCGCGGTCCCGTGGCAGCCCATGTCGAGCGCCCGGCTCTTGATCTGGCGCTGTTGAAAATGGTGATTGCCTGTGGGCGTGTGAAGATCGTGTTGAACGATCATCGCGAGGCTTGCAAGGCTGTGCTTGAGGCAACACGATGTCGTGACGATTTGCGTGTGATTGATGCGACCGGACGCAGAAGCGTGTCGGCCGGGAAGAGAATACAGCCAGCTAGGCCATGGGCCGCAAGGACGTTCCTGACATTGAGAGAGTCCTGTAGCGCTGGCCCCGAATTGAGAATTGCCGCGTTGCCTGGAGGCTTTGTCTACCGTCTGGGTTCGTCCAGGCACATTATTCTGGGAATCGTTGGCAGAAAGAAGACGATCGTGGGAGACCCTCTGGACCTTGAGCAACAATTGCTTGCGTGCGGAGCGGGCTGGATACTGGAGGGACTTCCTGCGATGGCGGATCTGATTCCAGGAAGGTTCTCGGCCGCCTCGGTTCAGTGGGCGCGTGATGGAATCGGCTGGAAAATCGGAGATGCGGCACTCGCGCGAGATACGTTGTCCTCGCAAGGGTTGGCTTCTGGCATTTCTGATGCCTTGTATTGCGCGGCTGCGGTGGTAAGCGATGATGGGACTCTTTTATCTCTGAGGCATGTCGAGCAACGAGCCGCGCACCTTCGATCGCTGGAACGATTGATTGCCTGCTGTCGCTTCCGGAAAGAGGGGACATGGCGCGAATATGCAGAGTTTGTCGTGGGTCAGGTCGATCCTACACCGGCGGAATCCAGGGTTGCACTCAGGGCAGGAAGACTCGCGCTTGGATGAACACGGCGGGTGTGGCGAGACCCCCAAGATAAGGATTCGGACGCCGGAATTGCTCAAGACGATTGATCTTGCCCAGGCGGGCGGTACCAACATACAGCATAGCCTATTGACACCTGGATACCGTGGGTCTAATTTCGACGATGACTCCTAAGTAACTTGATGGCGTTACGAAGCAATCGGGTGAACGAGTTGTGCTCCGCAATAAGTCCATCTGTGAAGGGGTTTGGTAGCGGGTAGGACCGGAATCGCCGGCTGTGGTATCACGAACTCGCGACATGTTTGGCTAAGACGCCCCAGTCATATTGGTGAACTCAGGGTTGGGGCGGTTACTCTTTCCGGGTGAATTTGCAAGCTCGGTGATAACAGCTAGAAGATTTCGTGGGGCTCCTCGGCCCAGTTTCTTCCTCAGAAGCTCGGTGCGGGGCGGGTCAAGCGTTGCTGCGCAAACACCGTGGCGTCCCGTGGGCGCGGTCGCTTCGGTGAGCCTCACAGTGCAG
>JBDTPK010000038.1:0-12161 GCA_039932735.1 Nitrospirota bacterium | reverse complement strand
GTGAGTGGTGCGAGTCCTGTCATGTTGATTCTTCTGCGGTTTGCGGTGCATTGATCCCAGCCTGGACGATGGCCAGAAACTGGTCGGCCTGCAGGCTGGCGCCGCCGATGAGGGCCCCGTCCACGCCGTGAGGGGTGAGCATTGAGGCGGCATTCTCCGGTTTGACGCTGCCGCCGTACTGGATGACAACTGCCTGAGCGGATTTCTCCCCATACATCCGTGCGAAGCGGCGCCGAATGAGGGCGTGCGCGTCCTGAGCCTGCTGAGGGGTGGCGTGGTGTCCGTGACCGCCGATGGCCCAGAGCGGTTCGTACGCGATGGTCATTCGACTCAAGACACCGGAGGACACATCCACTAATCCCTGGACAAGTTGCCGGTCGAGCACCGTTTCGGTTTCGTGGGCCTTGCGTTGGTCCAGCGTTTCCCCCACGCACAAGATCACGTGGAGGCCCGCCGTCAGGGCCACCCGTACCTTCTGGTTGATGAACGCATCGGATTCACCCAGCGTGTGTCGGCGCTCACTGTGTCCGAGGATCACGTATGTGCAGCTGAGATCGAGGAGCATCCTCGGGCTCACCTCGCCGGTGAACGCGCCTTCCGTCTCGGGATAGAGGTTCTGCGCCCCGAGGGCGACGCCGCTGCCCTTGAGCATTTCCCCAACCAAGGCGAGATAGGGGAAGGGTGGACAGAGGGCAACGGAGGCGCGGTCTGCCATGCTCATCATGCCTATGCCATCCACGATCGCCTTGGTCAACTGTCGGGCTTCGGCGGCAGTGGTATACATCTTCCAGTTCCCCACGACGAATTTCTTGCGCATGTCCGGTTTCATTGGGCACTCCCGGCGCGTGTGGCAGATGATCCGCCAGAGACCGCACTCTCCCGACCATTCGTCTCCATCGCAGCCATGTAGTCGCCACGGCGCGCCGTCTTGTTGCACCTGGCTCGGTGAACCAGCGCGTGCTGGGCCGCCGGCACATTGGTCTCGTGCCCCGCCCAGACTTCCAACGCCGGTTGCTGGATGGCGCGGGCAAACGAAAAGGCCAACGCCCAAGGCAGTCGGGCCTTGACTCGCACGTTCATGGCATTCAAGCGGGCCGAGGCCAACTCACCGGATTGGCCACCTGACAGAAACGCAATCCCCGGAACAGCCGCGGGGACGGCTCGCAAGAGACACCGCACCGTAGCATCGGCCACCTCCTCTACCGTTGCTTGATTGGGACAGGTCAATCCCGGAAGCACCATGTTGGGCTTCAGGAGCATCCCCTCCAGCATCACGCGTTGGGCGTACAGCTGATTGAACACTGTTCGCAGGACATCCTCCGTGACTTCGCCGCACCGCTTCAGGGTATGCGCGCCCTCCATGAGCACTTCCGGCTCGACGACGGGGACCAGTCCCGCTTCCTGGCACAACGCAGCGTAGCGAGCCAACGCCTGTGCATTGGCCTCGATGCACCCCCGGCTGGGAATGCCATCGCCCAAGGCAATCACCGCGCGCCACTTGGCAAAACGCGCGCCCATTTCAGAGTATTCCGCCAAGCGTCCGCGCAATCCGTCCAGGCCTTCGGTGATTTTCTCACCGGGATGCCCCGCCATAGCTTTCGCGCCGGTGTCGACCTTGATGCCGGCAATGATGCCCGCATCGGTGAGGACTTTGATGAAAGGCGTGCCATCGCTCTTCTGCTGGCGGATCGTCTCGTCGTAGAGGATCGCGCCACTAATACACTTACCGAGACCCTGCGTGGTCACAATCAACTCCCGGTAGGCACGCCGGGCCTCCTCGGTCTGCGGAATCCCCACCCTGGCAAATCGTTTATTACAAGTGGGATTACTTTCATCCATCGCCAGCAATCCTTTATCGCCGGCCACCAGCATCTTCGCGGTGTCTATCAGCGCTTGTGCGTTCATGTGGGGGTGCCCCATTTCCAGTTGCGGATTTCTGGCAAGTCTTGGCCATGTTTATCAATGTAATGCTTATGCTCGATGAGCTTGTCCTGCATCGTCTGCTTCAGATAGGCCCCCTTGGAGCCCAAATGCGGCAGGCGATCAACCACGTCTTGCACCAGATGAAAACGGTCCAGGTCATTCTGCACCCTCATGTCGAAGGCTGTCGTGATCGTGCCTTCTTCCTTATAGCCCCGGACGTGCAGGTTGCGGTTGGTCCGGCGGTAGGTCAGCCGGTGGACCAGCCAGGGATATCCATGAAAGCCAAAGATGATGTGCTTGTCTTTGGTGAAGAGCGAATCGTAATCCGTGTCGCTCAGTCCGTGCGGATGCTCGCTCTTCGGCTGCAGCCTCATCAGATCGACGACATTGATCACCCGGATCTTCAGATCGGGCAGATGCTCGCGCAAAATGGACACGGCGGCCAGAATCTCCAGCGTGGGCGTATCGCCACAGCAGGCCATCACCACGTCCGGCTCGGCGACACCCTGATCGTTGCTGGCCCATTGCCAGATGCCGATGCCTTCCGTGCAATGCACGACGGCGGCGTCCATGCTCAGCCATTGTGGAAGGGCGTGTTTGCCGGCCACCACCACGTTGACGTAATGCCGGCTGCGCAGGCAGTGATCGAAAACCGACAACAGACAGTTGGCATCAGGCGGAAGGTACACGCGCACAATGTCGGCCTTTTTATTGATCACGTGGTCGAGGAAACCGGGATCTTGGTGCGTGAAGCCGTTATGGTCCTGCTGCCAGACATGGGAAGCGAGCAGATAGTTCAGCGACGCGATCTTCCGCCGCCAGGGCAGTTCCAACGTGACCTTCAGCCACTTGGCGTGCTGGCTGAACATCGAATCCACGATGCGAATGAAGGCCTCATAGCTGTTGAAGAGCCCGTGCCGCCCGGTGAGCAAATAGCCTTCGAGCCAACCCTCGCACTGGTGTTCGCTGAGCATCGAGTCCAGCACACGTCCGGTGGGTGCGAGAAATTCATCCTGCGTGACTGCCCGGGCGTCCCACTGGCGGTTGGTGACTTCAAAGACCGCGCCCAGGAGATTCGAGAGCGTCTCATCGGGACCGAAGACCCGGAAATTACGCTGATCCTGATTCAGCTTGGCCACGTCACGCAGGAACTGCCCCAGCACAAGCGTGTCTTGGCCGTCAACGGCGCCGGGTGAAGGCACCGTCACTGCGTGGACGTGGAAGTCCGGCATGCGCAGGTCGCGCAGCAGAATCCCGCCATTGGTGTGTGGATTGGCGCCCATGCGCCGGTCGCCCTTTGGCGCTAGCTCGGCCAATTCGGGGATGAGCCGCCCATTCCCATCGAACAACTCCTCGGGTTTGTAGCTTTTCATCCAGCGTTCGAGCTGTTTGACATGATCGGGATGTTCGGCATCTACTAAGAGCGGCACTTGGTGCGCTCGGAACGTGCCCTCGATTTGCAGTCCATCAACGACCTTCGGTCCCGTCCAGCCCTTTGGTGACTTGAGCACGATCATCGGCCAGCGCGGCCGCGTAGTGTCGTGTGTGTTCCTCGCATGGTTTTGGATTTGCCGGATGTCCTCGATGGCCTTGTCCAGGGTGGCGGCCATGAGTTGATGCATCTTCTCCGGCTCATCCCCTTCGACAAAGTGGGGGGTCCAGCCGCAACCCCTGATAAATTGCTCCAATTCCTCATGCTCGATGCGGGCCAGGACAGTCGGGTTGCTGATCTTATAGCCATTGAGGTGCAGGATCGGCAGCACGGCTCCGTCGGTCATCGGGTTGAGAAGCTTGTTGGACTGCCAGGCGGTCGCCAAGGGGCCCGTTTCTGCTTCCCCGTCGCCGATGACGCAGGCGACAATCAAATCGGGATTATCGAACACGGCCCCAAAGGCATGGCTGAGCGAGTACCCCAGTTCGCCCCCTTCGTGAATCGACCCCGGCGTCGTGGGCGCCACATGGCTGGAAATCCCCCCGGGAAACGAAAATTGCTTGAACAACTCCTTCAGTCCGGCTTCGTCCTGGGTGACGTTCGGATACACTTCGCTCCAAGTGCCTTCGAGGTAGACATTCCCCACAATTGCCGGGCCGCCGTGCCCGGGACCAGCGATGTAAAACATATCCAGGTCATACGTCGTGATGACTCGGTTCAAATGCACGTAGATGAAGTTCTGCCCCGGCGTCGTGCCCCAGTGTCCGACCACCAGCGGCTTCACATGCGACAGTTTCAGCGGCTCCTTCAGCAGCGGATTGTCGTACAGGTAAATCTGGCCGACCGAGAGGTAGTTCGCGGCGCGCCAATACGCGTGCATCTTTCGCAGCAGATCGGGCGCCAACGCTGTGCCCGGTTTGTTTATCGGCTCCGTTTTCACGGCGATGGTTTCCTTCAGAGTCATGCTCCGTTCAGACGCCAATTTCATGATCATGTTCCTTTTCCATTGTAAGACCCACCACGCAACAACCCGTCTTGGCGGGAATCCATCCCACGTCCGCAGGCATGACGCGGATCGCCACTCCGGTGGCCGCCGCAGAAATCACCCCGGCATTCGTCGCGTATTTATCCACAGCAGCCTCCAGACTTGTCCTCCGGTTTGGCACCGGGGGGCGAGGACAGGAACTTCTTCCGGCAATGATCGCTGCAAAAGTAGAACGTCTTGCCATCGCGTGCGGCGTGGAGCGCGGTGGCTTCATCCACGGTCATTCCGCAAATGGGGTCTGTGGTCACGGGCTTTGACTCGTTCATGGTCATGTTCCTTCCTTGTTTGTTGAGGAGTTGAATCTTCGTGCTCGTTTCGCAGGGTTGTCTCGCATTTCAATCCTGTTTTCGGGCGTCGGTGTGATGAATGCTGTCATCATTTCTGTGCTTCTTGATGCTCTTTGTGGGGACCAGCCGATGTGTGGTCCATGTCCTTCATCCCCTTCATCATCGGGCACTGCGACATAGAGTCCTTGCCCATTTGCATGTTCTGCCTCATGCGCTTCATCATCTGCTCCTCCATCTTTGCCTTTCTCTCATCCCTGGCGATTCGCTGCTCCACCAGGCGGGTGATGACAGCGGCCATCGGGCTCATCTTCTTGTCCTCTGGCGCGCTGTTCATTTTCGCGACCTGCTCGGTGAGTTCAGCGTCTTGAGCCTTCATCTCTGCCTTCATTTTCTCTTTCTGATCCTTCATTTCCTGGCAGCGATCCATCATCGTGTCCTCCGTCACCGTTTTCCCCTCCGCAGGCTCGGCGGATCGCGATTGGACTGGAGACCAGATGGCCAGGGCAAAGGCCAATGCGAGGCTTGAACGGATGAATCGGTTCGAATTCCTTTGGTGTGTCATGTTCTCGTGCTTCCTTTTTGTTTTGCGGTTACGTTTACTGTTGACAGCCGGTTGGCAACGTCTTTGAGGCATCGATTTGCGCGCGATCTGCACGGGCACCCACACTCCTATTGCGCCTTCCAGGACGGCTTCCCTATGGAGGGACGCGGCTCTCCGGACATGGATCCCGCCGAGCGCCGCATGTCGTCGCGTGCTCGGAATTCATGGTTTTACCGGTCAGGCCAAGTCCGAGTACTCGGCACACCGAGCGCGCAATCGTCAGTTCTTCGTCCGTGTGAATGACGCGGACCGCCACCCGGCTGCCCGCCATGGAAATCACGCCCTCATTCGCCGCATTTCGCGTTTCATTGAGTTCGATTCCAAGGAATTTCAGCCCCTCGCAGATCCGGGCTCGGACGGGAGGTGCGTTCTCTCCGATGCCGCCCGCGAACACCAGCTGGTCCAGTCCGCCCAACGCGGCTGCAAAGGCGCCGATCCATTTCTTGACCTGATAACAAAACAGCGCCACCGCGTCCGCTGCCCGCCCGTCCTGCGTTTCACGGTCGAGCAAGTCCCGCATGTCGGAACTGGTTTCGGATATCCCGAGCAGCCCGGACTGGGAATTGACCATCTCATTGAATTGCTTCGCGCTCATGTGTTCGGTGCGCGCCAGATACCACCCCAGTCCGGGATCGAGATCGCCGGAGCGGGTGCTCATCGGGACCCCGGATGTCGGCGTGAAACTCATGCTGGTGTCCACGGGTTTGCCGTCATGCACCGCCGCCAGACTCGCGCCATTGCCGAGGTGGGCGAGGATGACCCGGCCGTGTGCCGCTTCCGTTCCGGCCAGGCGCGCAAGTTCTTCCATCAGAAATGCATACGACAGGCCGTGAAACCCATACCGCCGCACTCCCTGCGCTTCGTAGCGGCGCGGGATCGGCAACAGCCGGGCCACGCGTGGCAGGTCATGGTGAAACGCCGTGTCGAAACAGGCCACTTGAGGCAAATCAGGAAACCGGCGATGAAACGCCTCGGTCAAGAGGATTTCCTCCGGCAGATGTTCAGGATCGAATGGACTGAGGCGGTGCAGTTCCTCAACCATGTCCGCCGTGATGCGCTGCGGCTGGCTATACGTCGGCCCGCCATGTACCACTCGGTGCCCCACCGCGGTCACGGCATCACGCTCGCTGCGTGCCTCGATCCAATCCATGAGCACGCCCACCGCCGCCGTGTGGTCCGGCGCCACCACAGGTCGCGAGAAGTTGTCGCTGGCGTTCACGCCTTTCACCCGCAAGGTGGCCTCCGGCAATCCGACTCGCTCAATGCCGCCCTCCAGAATCCGTCGGAGCGAGTCACCGGCCTCATACAGCGCGAACTTAATGCTCGATGAGCCTCCATTGATCGTCAGGATACAGGCCTTCTTTGAATTCATGACTGATTTCTTCATCAAGTGCTTTCCTTGCCTTTGAAAAGGTAAAACAGGAACGCCAGCGACGGCAGCAGGAGAACGCTGCCGACGCACAACGTCAGGGCCAGCAAGCGCAAGGTGATTTCAGGAGCATGCGCATTGTTCACCGTGACGTCCGGCGTGACGAGATTCGGATATTGCGCTAGGCACCATCCGACGAGGATAAGTGTGACCTGACTGATGGCAGCCAATCGCGCTACAGCAAACCACCGTTGCCACAGCGCCGCCAACGCGACGATGGACATTACCGTCGTCCACGCCAATAGCCACGGCGCCCACCAGTACGTCAAGCCACTATACATCTCCGGCGCGCCTTCCTTGGAGGAGAGAAACACCACTCCCGCAAGGGGGGCCAGGGTCAAGCCGGACCAAAGTGCCCGCAGCCGAAAATCATTTTGCAGATCGGGCTGATTTTTCGTATCAAGCGTCAGGTAAGTGGCCGAAAGAAACGCAAACAGCCCCAGCCCGAATACACCGCAGGCGAGCGCGAACAGCGTCAACCAGCCGGAGAAGAACCCACTCACGACCTGACCATTCACGATACGAATCTGACCCGTGGCTAACGCGCCGAGTATCATGCCCTGAAACAATGGCGTTACGAAGCTGGCGATGCCAAACACCGTACTCCAGTGGCGCTGGGTCGCCTCCGACCGGGAGTCGTATTTGCGAAACATAAACGTCGAACCACGCAGGACGATGCCGATGAGCATCGCGGTCAACGGGATATTCAGCGCGGTCATCATCACGGCGAAACCCATCGGGAAACCGCTGAACAGCAGCACCACCACCAGGATGAGCCAGACATGGTTGGCTTCCCAAATAGGGCCGATTGCGTCGGCGATGGCTTTCCGTTGCCGCGCCGCGCGCGGCCCAACCGCCAGCAAGTCCCACATGCCGGCGCCAAAATCCGCGCCACCCATGAGGGCATACAAAATCAGTGACAGCATAATGGCCGCGGCAACGATAAGTTCAAGCATGGCTTCGACCCAGTGCCGGTTTTGAAACCGGCCCGGATGTCTCCAAAAACTGGCGGCGCAACAGGAACACAACAATGACGGCGAGGAAGACGTATACTCCCGTGAAGACGATAAACGGCACCACAATCCACGACATCGGCGTCACCGCGTCTTCCGTTCGCATCACGCCGTAAATGACCCAGGGCTGTCGCCCGACTTCGGTCACCACCCAGCCGGCTTCAATCGCCACAAACCCTAATGGTCCAGCTGCAACCAAGGTACGCCAGAACCACGGATGATCGGGCAGCCGTCGGCGCGTGAGCCAGATCCAGGCCGACCACACCGCCAAAGCCAGCATCGCCATTCCAGAAGCCACCATGATGTCGAACGACCAATGCACAATCCGCACGTTGGGCCAGTCGCTCTTGGGGAACGCTTCCAGACCGACGACCTTGGCGTTGGGATCGCCCGTGAGAAGGAAGCTCAAGCCGCCCGGAATGCGGAACGCATAGTCGGTCGTGTGCAGCTCATCGTTCGGCATTCCCCCCATGAGCAAGGGTACTCCCGTTTGCGTTCGATAATTCGCTTCCATCGCCGCGAGTTTGGCGGGCTGCAATTGGCTCACCGCGAGGGCGCTTTGGTGACCGCTCAGGATTTGAAGCGGGATACTGATGCAGGCGACGGTCAGCACAATGCCCAGCGCGCGACGATGAAACTGGTTGTTCGGAGATCGCAACAGGAAGAACGCATGAACCGCCGCTACGGCAAAGCCAGTCGCAACGAAGGCCGCCAGCGTCATGTGCACGACTTCGTGCAAGCTGGCCGGATTCAACATGGCCGCGATCGGGTCAATATCGGTCATCTTGCCCTCCACCATCTTGAAGCCCACGGGCGAGTTCATCCACGCATTGGCCGTCACGACGAAAATACCGGAACAGATCCCGCTGACGGAGACGACCACTCCCGAAAGCCAGTGCAAGAGAGGCGAGAGACGGTTCCACCCATAGAGATACACGCCGATAAAAATTGCTTCGGTGAAAAACGCGAACCCTTCCAGGGCAAATGGCAGGCCGATAATCGCGCCTGCCTGTTCCATGAAGCCCGGCCATAACAACCCGAGTTCGAACGACAGCACGGTGCCTGACACCGCGCCCACCGCAAAGAGAATCGCTGCACCGCGCGCCCATCGTTTGCTGAGATCGAGATACACCGGGTGCCGGGTACGGAGATACAGGCCCTCTGCAATTGCCATGAGCACCGGCATCCCAATGCCCAGTGCCGCAAAAACAATGTGGAAGGCCAGCGACATGGCCATCTGCGAACGGGCAAAGAATAAATCACTCATTCGAGAGCCCTCAATCCGTGATCGTCAGGATGCGTGGGTTAGCGGGTGTCATGGCTGACTCCTGCGTCAGGCTGCAATCCAAACGACGCCAGCTTTGCGCACGTAGATTGGTAATCCGTGTGAAGAATACTTCGAATCCCCAACCCTTCAGCGATCTGGACGAACATCGGGGTATTTTCGATATAGACCACCTGCCGGGCCGGCGTCTGGGCAATGTCCAGCGCCAGCCGAAAGATGTCCGCGTCGGGCTTGCGAAGGTGAACGAAGCAGGAGGAAATACACGCATCCACCAACCCGTCCAACTTGAACGTGCGAATCCGATAGGCATTCAGTTCGCGCCCTTCGTTGCTGACTACGGCGATCTTCAGCCCGTACTTTGCCTTGAGCTTGCGGACCAACTCGATCATCTGGGGGTACGGTGTCGATTGCACGAACATGAAGCGTCGAAACTGAGCCCGGGTGAATGGGCGCTTTTGATAAAAGACCACCCTGTCTAAATAGTCTTCCAGCGTGAGCTTCCCCTCCTCGTAGGTGGCGAAGTTCAGGTGATGCCGATCCTCGATCTCGGCCCACTCCAGCTTGAAGTGCGCCGCCGCCCGTTTGCGGGCCTGATGATCCCACCCATTAGTGAGCAGGACACCGCCGATATCGAGGAACAGGCAAGTGATGGCCGTCGTGTTCTTCATTGTCTTTTCTTCCGTCGAGCGGATCATCGCTGCCACAGGATTCGTGCGTCTTCCTGTACGATCGCCGCGTCGACACAGTGCGGGATCACTCGCCCCGTATCGTTCGGGTGGGGGCGGGCCACAGACACAGCCTCGCTCTACGAGTAGTAGCCAGACGAGTCGGCCAAGAGCTCCGCTATTTTCGGTCCGCGCTTGATAGTGGCTGTTGCGGTTGGCTACGAGGCAACCAAGACAAGTCCTCAGTCATGACATAGTTACCGATGGCCACCAGCATCAACAGCATGCCGACCCAGAAATACCAGTGGTGATGCACCCGTCTCCAGGAAGGGCGAGGAAGAGGCCCTTCCTCTTGATTCTGCCCGCTGTTGTGCGTATGACCCTGCTTCGCCTTATTCATGGAACTTCTTCCTCCTCGAACCCTCTGCCGCGATTATGTGGGGGGGCGCGCCACAAGAATGGCGCTAGACCGTGAATGTAGCTGGTACGATTGCGAGTGGCCCAAGATCGGCTCGTCTCCCGCAGCAAACAGATCGTGTGGCGCCTCATGCGAGGTGTCAGCGGCCAGATGCCACTGAGTCCCCGGCAATACGGGGGGCAACCTAAAATCGACCGCCTCAGCGCCGGCATTGAACATTAGGAACAGTGCATGCGGCTCCTCTTCGTGGATCAGGCAGGCCAACTGTTTTTCGTTTGGGTCAGTCCAGTGGGGCAAGCCCCCGTGCGGGCCAAACCACTGGATCTCGGCGTCCGTGTAGAAATGCTCAGTACTCAGCATCGGATGGGCTTGACGAAAGGCGATCATGCCACGGGTAAAGCGGTACAGCTCCTGATGTCGTTCCAGTTGAGTCCAGTCACACCAACTGGTCTCATTGTCCTGGCAGTAGGCGTTGTTGTTGCCGCCTTGCGTCCGGCGAAATTCATCCCCGCCGAGCAACATCGGCACGCCACGTGAGATGAAGAGGGTCAATAAGAAATTCTTGATCTGGCGTGTCCTGATGGACTCGATCTGGGGATCCGTCGTTATCCCCTCAATGCCGTAATTCTCGCTGAAGTTGGCATTGGTCCCGTCCTGGTTGTCTTCTCCGTTGGCATCATTGTGCTTGTCGCGATAGCTCACGAGGTCGTTCAGCGTAAAGCCGTCGTGGCAGGTGACGAAATTGATGCTGCTCTCGGGGTTTTTGCCCGACTTCGCGTAGAGGTCGGCACTGCCGCAGATGCGGCTGGCACACAACCCGAGCATCCCGTCATCGCCGCGCCAGAACCGCCGGATATCATCTCGGTACCGGCCGTTCCACTCCGCCCAACGCCGCTCTGAAAAACTCCCCACCTCATAGGCCCCCGCGGCATCCCACGCCTCAGCGATGATTTTCATGTCTCTCAGGATCGGATCCTCGGCGATCCGCTCGAGCAGAGGGGCATTGGGTAGCACGTCTCCAGAACGGCCCCGACCGAGCACCGACGCCAAGTCAAACCGGAATCCATCGACATGCATCTCGACCATCCAATACCGGAGCGCGGCCAAAATGTGATCGCGCACTACCGGATGGTTGGCGTTGATGGTGTTGCCTGTGCCCGTATAGTCCTGGTAGTAGCGGTGGTCGTCCGCCAACGTATAAAAGATCGCATTATCCATCCCACGGAAACAGAGTGTCGGCCCCCGTTCGTTCCCTTCCGCTGTGTGATTGAAGACCACGTCCAGAATCACCTCGATGCCGGCGGTGTGAAAGGCCTGAACCATTTCCTTGAACTCCAGCTGCTGTTGGCCGACCCCTCCCGCACTGCTGTAGGACGCTTTGGGTGCACAGAACACCACCGGATCGTAACCCCAGTAATTCCTGAGCGGCTGATTTGAGTGGGGATTCCTCCGCGTCACAGACGCCTCATTGAACTCCTGCACGGGCATCAGCTCCACGGCCGTCACCCCTAGATCTTTGAGATAGGGGATCTTTTCCATGATCCCCCGGTATGTACCGGGATGCACCACCGCCGAGCTGGGATGGATCGTGAAGCCCCGCACGTGGGTTTCATAAATGACTGTTTTCGACCAGGGATGCCGGGGCGGCCGGTCGTCCTGCCAGTGGAAGTCCTCGTCCGTAAAGACGCATTTCGGCATGACGCCGGCATCATCGACTGTCGAACACACCATGTCTCGCTCTGGCGCCGACGGATCGTATCCACGAGCGGACGCAAAATCCCACAGAGGCAGCCGCGAAATCGCGGTCGCGAAGGGATCGAGCAGAAGTCTGTTAAAATTGAACCGATGTCCTTCCGAGGGTTGGTACGGGCCATCCACCCGGTAGGCATAGAGCTGACCAGGCCGAATCCCCTTAACCCAGACGTGCCACACATCACCGGTGCGGTGGCGCGCGGGATCCAGCTCCATCACCCTGGCGGCCGTGGCATCTTCGGGATGATCAAACAATTCCAGCCGAACGCGGCTGGCGTGGCGGCTGAAAACGGCGAAGTTGACTCCTTCGC
>JBDTPK010000037.1:0-12164 GCA_039932735.1 Nitrospirota bacterium | reverse complement strand
GAGCCTCTGAGCGACGCGAGAACGCCGCTGGTGGACTTTTTCAGCATCCTGTTAGAATAGCGCCTGAAAAGCACGCTTCCCTCACTGACTCCTAAGGCTGACCCCTCATGGCTATTTCTGCCGACCTCCAATCTCAACTCGACCATCTGCCAGATCAGCCCGGCGTCTATCTATTCAGAGGCGAGCAGGGCGAACTGCTCTACGTCGGGAAGGCCGCTGTCCTGTCCAACCGTGTGCGGTCCTATTTCCAAAAAGGGAGCGACCACTCCCCGAAAACCACCGTCCTGGTCGGTCACACCACGGACCTTGAAACGATCGTCACCCGCTCAGAACTCGAAGCGCTCATTCTTGAAAGTAACCTGATCAAACGGCATCGGCCTCGTTTCAACGTGGTCTTGCGGGACGACAAGCAATACCCCTACCTTCGCCTGCCGATCAAAGAGGATTTTCCCCGCCTCTCTATTGTTCGCCGCGTGCAACAAGACGGGGCACTCTACTATGGTCCCTATACGCCGGCAGGAGCATTGCGGGAGACGTTGAAGGTCATCAAGAAAGCCTTCCAGTTGGCCACCTGCACGATCCAGATCGATGGCAAGGCGGAGCGAGCCTGTCTTGAATTCGAAATCAAGCGGTGCATGGCACCCTGCACTGGAAATCAATCGAGAGAAGACTACCGGCACATCGTCGCGCAGGTCCGCCAGTTTCTGGAAGGACGCGACCGTGAATTACTGGACAATTTGCGCGCCCAAATGGAACTGGCGGCGGAGCGCGAAGAATTCGAGGAAGCAGCACGCTTGCGCGATCGGCTTTTCAACATCGAACGCACACTTGAAAAGCAACGTATCACTCAAACGACGACCACCGATCAAGACGTGATCGGGCTGGCACGGCAAGGCTCAGCGGTCGATCTCCAGATCCTCTTCGTGCGCGGCGGCCTTCTGATCGGACGCAAGGACTTCTTTTGGCCCCATTCAGCCGACTCCGGAGACGAGGAACTCGTTCGATCCGCGATTGAACAGTTCTACAACAAGGACGGTCAGCCGCCCAAAGAACTGCTCATCCCCACCGACCTCGACGACGTCACGGTCATCGAAGAGTGGCTCTCGGGCAAACGAGGAAATACCGTCCGTGTCGTGGCCCCCGAGCGGGGCGTGAAACATCAATTGCTCCTGCTGGCGGAAGAGAACGCCGGCGCCGCCGTCGCCAATCATCTGCGAGACGAAGAAATTGGACGACAGGCGGTTGAAGAACTGAAGCGACTCGTACGACTGGATATCGCGCCGCGGCGCATCGAAGGATTCGACATTTCGAACACCATGGGCAACCAGTCCGTTGCCTCCATGGTCGTATGGGAAGATGGCCAGATGAAGAAATCCGACTACCGCCGTTTCAAGATTCAAACCGTGACCGGCGCCAACGATTTTGCCAGCATGCAGGAAGTCGTGACGCGACGCTATGGAGACAGCGAGCATCTCCCGCGCCCGGATCTGATCCTTATCGATGGAGGATTAGGCCAGCTTGCCGCAGCGATGGAAGGATTAAAACAAGTCGGCCATCCGGACCTGGCCATTATGGGTCTGGCCAAGGCACGCGGCGAAAAGGACGAGCGGATTTTCTTGCCTGGTCGCAAAAATCCCATTGTGCTTCGCGCGAACTCCCCGGCCACCCATCTGGTACAACGGATTCGCGACGAGGCCCATCGATTTGCGATCACTTTCCATCGCAAGCTGCGCGGCAAAGCCTTAATGGCCTCTTCACTCGATCAGGTGCGCGGCATCGGCGAGATCACACGGACCCGCTTGCTCAAACAATATGGCAGCCTGACGAGTATCGCTGCCGCCACAGACGACGAATTGACGGCAGCCGGCCTTGATTCCAAGACCGTCGCGGAGATGCGGAAAGCCCTCTCGAAAGCCACCTCATAGCCACAACCGATCTCCTGGGATACTGTTCCAAGATCGGAGATCTGCATATGTTTCAAAATATGAATTTCATACTGATGGTCCCCAAATGGACAAAGGCATGGTATGTCCCATTGACGGCGGGGTTCAAATTCCCGGTAACCGTGCGCGACTCATAAAACCATTCCTGAAACGCCACATCCAGGCCAATCCCCTTGGGCGAGAACGCAGACGTTCCCCCGCAAGGCACCAGCCCCAGAAACCGGCCCTGGCCCTTGCACATGAATCCGGCTCCCATGGACAGCGTGCTGGAAGGTAGAGAAATAACCCCCGGGTTGAACGTCGTATCAGGAACAGGATCTTCGGTTCGCGTGTACCCCGACCGAACAGCCACATCCCAATGAGGTAACCACTCGGGGTTGAGCCATTTATATTCGGTGCCGATCGCCACAACCGGCACTGTCTTCCATTGCTGTGGTTGCTGGATAACCCCGCCGGAAGAGAGATGGATGTCGAGGTTACGCATCGACTTCCACCCGACATATTCCACGTCGAGTTCCAATTTCCATTCCCGCTCGCTCGTACGAACCGGCCAAATCGCGATGGCTCCGGTGTAGATCTGCGGCAGTACGAGATTGGTAGATGCATCGGCCACCTTCGCCCCATTGAGCAAAAATGAGCCACTTAGCGGCACCACTGCCTGTGTGCGATAGACCAGTCCAACTGAGGCGATCGGTTTGCCATCGCTGTTTTTCAACGGCGTATAGAGCAGGCTGACCGTTGCGCCGGCCCCTGTTCCGTTGCCGTTAAATTCGACAGCGGCACCGGCAAGCGACCCAGTGCCCACTTGTCGCTGTTCCGCATGCCCTTGCCCAAGAAAACTTGCGAAGGTGTAGATATCCGCGCTTACTCCAATGGCCAACTGATCATTCAGCTTATAGGCCACGGTCGGCTTGATATCGATGAGTGGAAGTGCGGCCGAGGTAATTGCGGTATTGAAAGGGCCATCGACCGGATAACGCGTGTTCGAACCGAATGGGGAAGTAAGACCGATCCCTAGTGTGACGGGCGAGAGAGTTGCTGCACCAAGGGCTCCAAGATTGGCACTCAGATAGAAATAGCTTGGAGGTGGAGAGGCGATACTGCCGCCGAAATCACCTCTTGTATCAAGACCCGCTGGGCTCTTGTATTTGATCGACCCTCCCATGAGACTCGTCCCAACAATACTCTGGACGCCATCGACTTGAGTCAATCCGGCTGGATTAAAGTGGATGGCCGAAGGATCGTCAGCCTGAGCGGCAAATGCATTCCCCTGACCGGCTGCGGCAGCTCCTTGCGGCTGAAATCGGATAGCTTGAGCAGAAGTATTTGATGGGAGAAAAAAGACTACGATTAGGACCGCTGAACACAAGATCCAGCTCATGGCTGTTTCAATTTCTTCGAAGGGCGGAAAAGAAGAGTGATGGTACCGATAAGGGAGTCAGGATATAGTGCCATTTGCCCACACCACGACAAGAAATAGGTATTCCTTCTTGCGAAACATTGGTGTATGGTATGCGAACAGTCTTTAAGTATATATTTAATAGATTGGATTTACTATGGCTAAACGTGGCAAGTACCCCTTCCCAAGCCAGGTGTTCGAGAAACTTTCAAAGCAGGAGTGCCAGCACGCGCTGGAAGTTTTCCACTACGCCGCTCAATCCGAGACCTCTGAGGACGTGAGAGACGTACTGGTCCGTTTTCAGGGACTGTTCCCGTTCGATCGTCTCCTCGGAGGACTGGCGCGCCTCGGTGCCAGCGGAACATTTGAGGGCTTTTCGAACGTCATTAATGTGAGCTATCCGGACGAATGGCTCTACCTCTACTGGAAGAATGGGTACGCCACCGTTGACCCCGTGTTTCAAGCAGTCGCCCATTCTCCCGGCACCAAGATTTGGAAACGTATCTACCAACAAGCGACCTCCAACGAGGAGCTAGAATTTATCGAAACCGCCAACCGATTTGGTCTTGCAGACGGAATCACCACCAGCTCAGTCGACCCGGCATGTGGCCTTGCCACGTTTTATTCCTTTGCGGGAAGAGAAGACGTGGACGCTGAACGGTACGCTCAACTCGTTGAGTACCTCGGGCATCATCTCCACCTCGCCCTCATGAGAACCGCTCGGAAGGATGCTCCCGCGACGGACAAGTGCGTGAAAGAACTGTCCCCACGAGAAGTGACCATCCTGAATTGGATCAAGAATGGCAAGACAAACTGGGAGGTCGGCAAGATTCTTGGGGTCACGGAGCGCACGGTGCGATTCCATCTCGCGAGCATTTTCTTCAAGCTCGATGTGACTTCCCGCTCACAGGCAGTCGCCGCCGCCATGGAACACGGACTTCCCACCCTGCACGGTCTTCCCACTGCGATCTGAACCAACTTCTCTAACAACGTCATTCGCTACGCTGGTGAAGGAAACCAGCGTAGCCTATTCAAATGCGAATGCACGCCTCACGCTGTTGCCATATTCTCCACCGTGGCCGGCTCAGTGGTATGCAGCCACTCCAGCATCTCGGGTCGTTTAGCTACCGCGTCTGAGCGAAACTCGTCGAGATCGAGCAACGCTCCAACCGAGAGCACATCCGCCGGAGGAAGTGCAACGGGAGCACCGATCGCATGACAGGGCCACCCTATCCGCTGCACCACACGCAGAAGTCTACTTTCCACGACCAAGTAGGTATATCGAATATTGTTCGCGCGAGTCCAATGATACATACCTTTGAAAATAGTGCGCATCAACTTTGCAGAAAGACCCCGATCGTTAATTGTTGGGTCCACGGCTAATCGGGTAATCTCCGCAGTATCGAGCGCCTTGCGAACGCGATGTGACCCGACCAAGCATCCGCTGAACTCGCTTTCCAGCATAAATGGGAACGGAGCAGGCGTCATCCGTACCATTCCCAACAGTTGTCGATTAGAGAAAAGACCGATCGAGGTACTCCATGCATCGTAGGCATCAGACTCAAGTTGGTCGCTCCTTTCCGGCACCCACCTGAGCTTCTCAGCAAAGACTCTATGTCGAAGATGATAGGCCTGCCGTAATTCCTCCTCGCTTTCGATCTCCTTGACCTGAATTTCCCCTTCATGGAAGGCAATGTGTCTGGATTCCTGTCTAATTTCATTGATCATGATCGCACCCCCACCTTTAGGGTTACTAATCATTACGTAGGCTGTCCAGAAGAGTTTCAAATTTGAACACATTGGTCACCTGGCGGATCCGCCAGGTGACCAATAAGTGACAAACGCGTAGTAGTAGGAGGGTGCTCAACTCAATAGGGAGTCCGTGCGGGGAAAGCTACTGAAGACCTGCACGGCATATGATTGGAAAGGGTGCTTAAAATGAGAAAAGTTCGGCAGGGGTTTCAGCTTATCGAAGGGCTTCGGCAATCCTCTAGCAAGCTGACGCAACAGTGTGCGTCTCGCGCGCAAGGGATTCCCTCCGACCCACCCGGGTCGTTGAATTGCCTACAGAATGAACAGGCCGGATGCAACCTTGCCTCTGTTCTGAATGTATCGGAGCAACGATTGAGCGCTCTGCTTCACGATCGGACTCGCATTGGACGGGAATTACACGATTCTGTGCTGCAAGCGCTTTATGCGATCGGGTTGACCCTTGCGCAGAACCCTAGATTAGAAAAGGGTTCCCCAGAATCTGTGCCGCTCTTCGGAGGTCAAGCCACCGACCAACTGAACAAGCTCATCCAAGAAATTCGACGCATGATTCTCAATATGGAGTCCGACAACGTTGATCCCTTTAGGCTGGTCTCCGAGTTACAGGCCCTCTCCCAGACCTTTGAGCAAGTGAGTGAAGTACGGATTCGTGTGAAAGTGGACCCGGCGGCAGAGGAGATTCTGACCGGCGAAGAAGCGCGTGAACTCGTCACGATCACCAGGGAGGCCTTGAGTAATTGCGTCCGTCACGCCCAGGCCACAGGCATCGTGATCGCCCTTCGGCACATGGGCCAACGAGTACGACTGAGCATTCGCGACAATGGAACAGGGTTTGACGTCGAACACGAATGCGCGAAAGGCATCGGGCTCGCGCAGATGGAGCATCGCGTTCGGAAAATCGGCGGTCGCCTGGACATCCAATCCACGGTGGGGGAAGGCACCTGCATCAGCGCGGATGTGTATCTTGAACCGATGCTCACAACGGTATGAAACACGCACACAGTCGTCTTGTCACAGCCTTATCTTCTCGCGCTTTCAGTCGAGGCGTGCGCAAGAACACTGGGATCAAGACCTTACGTTTCCAGAAGCCGACCCCCTATCCAGGGGGGCTGATGGATCATTGCTACCACGCGCTACTGGAGGCCTCCAGTAGCGCGATCCTGCTTCTCTCGCCGGAATCCATCATTCTGGGATGGAATCGCGCGGCCGAAACAGTCTCCGGCTGGACGGCTGACCAAGCTCTGGGTCGTCGCTATGTAGAATTGTGTCTTTCGATGAAGGCGCGTGAGTCGTTCCTGGCCGAGCTCGCACGAGTGACCGAAGGGAGTGAGGTGAGGGGACTCGAACTCCCGCTCCGTACACGCACCGGCTCAGCGCCGATGCTCTCCTGGAATATAACGCGGGTGCTGGGGACTCACGGGAACCTGATCGGCCTCATGGCCATAGGGACTGCCGTTGACCCGGATACCCAGGTGGAAAAAGAACTCCGGTTCGTCCAGGCCAGAATCCATAGCGAAGCTTGCCAGGCACAGAGAGCCGTAGAAGCGGAACGGTGCAGAATTGCACGGGAGTTGCACGACGAATTCGGACAGGCCTTGACCGGCTTGAAATTCGATCTGGCATGGTGTAGCAGGAGACTCACGCAATCTCCTCTTTCACTCGGCGTTGAGAATTTGCTGAACAAAGTCCAGTCCATGTCGGGATCGGTCGACGCGCTTCTGAGTTTCACTCGCGCGACAGCGGCGGCCCTGCGCCCCGCGATGCTTGACGATCTCGGACTGGTGCCGGCGTTGGAATGCCTCGGCGCAACGTTCCAGCAGCGCACGGGCACGTGGTGCATGTTCACTGCGGAGCCTGAGGTGTCATCCACCACGCTGCCCTCCGAAGTGTCGACCGCTGTGTTTCGAATCGCGCAGGAATTGCTGACGAATGTGATGCGTCACGCGGCTGCCTCACAGGTTCACATGCGGATGTACCAGGACGGCACCAGGGTGACCTTAGAAGTGACCGACAACGGGAAGGGCATCACCCCCGAGAGGATGACCACGCCTCACTCCTTTGGGCTTCGAGGCATGCAGGAACGAGCCTCCCTCCTAGGCGGCCACTTTCATATTATCGGCACGTGCGGTGTCGGAACCACGGCCTGCGTCACCATGCCGATTGCGGGGTGCGTCATCTCATGATTGCGACACAGCTGATGAAAGTTCTCGTCATTGACGACCACGAGGTCGTCCGCCGGGGGGTGAAACAAATCCTTGGTGAGATCTTCCCTCACGTCGAAGTGGGGGAAGCCGATACCAGTCAGAGGGGGATTGCTGCGGTGCAGCAGGAGCCGTGGGATCTGGCGATCGTGGACATCAGTCTTCCTGATCAGAATGGGTTGGAGCTACTGTGCGAGTTACACAGCATCGCGCCCAGACTCCCACTGCTGGTGTTGAGCCTGCACCCCGAGCAACAATATGCCGTTCGTGCCTTCCGTGCGGGGGCGATGGCGTATCTCACCAAACAGACTGCGCCAGAAGAGTTGGCCAGGGCAGTCAAACAGGTCCTGACCGGCCGGAGGTATGTCACTGACTCTCTCGGAGAGAGTATGGTCGGCAGCCTGGATAAGAATTCCACTCACCTCAGCCATCACACATTATCCGAACGAGAATTCGAAGTCCTTGTCTTGTTAGCCCAGGGCCAGGCTGCCAGGAATATCGCACTGTCCCTCAGGCTTAGCGTTAAGACCGTCAGCACCTATCGAGCCCGCCTCCTGGACAAACTACAACTCACGACCACCGCCGAATTGATTCGCTACGCGCTCGATCATCGTCTGGTCGAATAACCACCATGATGACTTACCCGTGCGTACAGAGTCTGTGGGGTACCGGGAAGAGAGGGAGGGGCTTGAACCATTCGCCCAGTGTCATGATCAGTGCGGCATCAGAGTTGTCCTACAGTGCGTACACATTCAGCTGATTGCCTTTCTCTTTGCTTGGGCCTAAATTATATTAGGAATACGAAAGATTATGGCGGATAGAAGAGATTCTATGACCATCGTCCTCGCCGATACAGATGTCCGTTTTCGAGAAAATCTTAAGAGACGACTTGAGAAAATCACCGACTTGCATGTGGTGGGAGTATCGTCGGGCGCGCTAGAAACCACCGCAATGATTCTGAATCGCAAGCCGGATGTCGCCATTCTGAACACGTCGCTCCAGGATGGCCGTGGCATCGACGTCTTTCGACAGATCAAACGATTGATGATCCCGCCGATCATCATCTTCGTCACGGACAACCCCTCGCACGATGATCAGGTCGACTGCTCTCTCGCCGGGGCCAATTTCTTTTTAGAGAAGGCCACGGAGGGTCACAAGATCATCCAGACCCTCCACTTTCTGTGTGCACCTCCTACTCGGACTGAAGCATTGGCCTCTCCCATTCCGGCGCTCGCCGATTGATCTACGTTCCTCTGTGGTCGCCGTCACACCCCTCATGACCTCAACGCTGCCGGTCGAATTGACAGCTCTCTGTGTTGACGACTAGGATAGCGCGCCGTGAGCTATTCCGATTCTTCAGAACCCGCCGCAGTGAAGCAGCCCCCCACTCCCGCCAACCGTGTTGAGCACCTGTTTGAAGTTGCCGTGTTCGCCAGTCGATGGGTTCAAGCCCCACTCTATGGCGGCCTCATCGTCGCTGAGCTGCTGTACGCGTATAAATTTCTCGTCGAATTGTGGGAGATGATCTGGCACCTCAACCAGCAACAGGAAACCGTCTTCATGTTGGGTGTTTTGGGGTTGATCGACGTCACGATGGTGGCGAACTTGCTCACGATGGTGATTATCGGTGGCTACGCCACTTTCGTAAGCAAATTGGATTTAGAGGGGCATCCCGATCGACCGGAATGGCTGACCCACATCGATCCAGGCACCATTAAGATTAAGCTCGCGGCCTCCCTCATCGGGATCTCCAGCATTCATCTGCTCAAATCGTTCGTCAATATCGAGCATGAAGACCCTGAACACATCAAGTGGAAGATCTTTATCCACATGACCTTCCTCGGCTCGGCGATCCTTCTCGCATGGACCGATAAAATCATGCAGAAAGAGCGGAAGCACTGAGACGAGTGACCCGCAACGCCATGCGCGCAGTAGTCGTCATGGCCTCGTTCGTCAGGAACCGGTTCACCGTGGATGTGTCGTCGACCCTTGGAGCGAAACTCGTATAGTTATGCGTATAACATTTGCCGGGGCCACGATTTATTGCCAGGCCTGCGTCAGCACACCCTTCCCATCCTGCCAATGAGGCGTCCACGCGAGGGCCACCAATTTCACGGCGATGTTGGCTTTAGTAGGTTTGAGAGAGACGAGTTCGAGTTTCTCGTTGAGAGGATCGGTCGCGGCAGCCAGGGCGTCGGTCTCCGTCTTAAACTGGGCTTCGAGGTCGGCCAATTGTTGCTGCAGCGCCGAGACATTTTCTTCGGCTTGCCCCACATCCTTCGATTCCTTGATCGCGCGTCCCGCTCCACGAATTGCCGTGGTCGCTCGGCCGATGTTCGACGCGCTGACAGTCTTTCTTCCGAGAAACGCCCCTAGAATTGTGGCACCCACCGAAATTGCTGCTTGCAATTGACTCGAGCGAGATTCCGCTTGTTGCCGCTCGACCATCTGCCCTGCACGCCTGATTCGATCCTGCAGCGCGGAAATCTTCGGTGCGTACTTGTGACGCAGGCTGTCCGATTGTTTGTCCCTGGCTTCACGACCGGATTGTTGCAGTCGTACACGGAACTCCCTCTCGCATTCGCCGGGTATGGAGACGTCTTTTGTGCTGGGGCTCTTGAAGAGCGTGACTTTCTGATTTCTGAACAACCATCCTGAAAAATCCTTGTTCCACGTCTCATAGCTTTTAGCTTTGCTTGCCGCACTGGGAACTGCGCCGAACTGTGCATTTTCTGAGGGCGCTGACTCCAGATCAGCCACGGCCAAGCCCGCTTCCATCGCATGATCCCAGTCCAGCGCCACGGCACCATCCGAGATGGGGGCAAGCACGGTCACATCCTGAGTCACATCGACGCCGGCCTTGTTGTCTGAGACCCGCACCTGTGCGGCGCCGAACAACATCGGCTGGTAGATCAACTCGCTGCCGCTCGGTTGGTTCCCTCGGACAGGGATAAAATGCTGTGGCACATTGGGGGAGAGCATTGGCCGTGAGGCGTGAGACGTGAGGGGTGAAACGTGGGCCATGGTGACCGAAGATCCTGGCTGTTCGCTCTCCACCGAACCTTTTACGTCTAACATTTTACGTTTCACGGGATCCATGAGTGTCTTGATCTGCGTCCGCGTCAGCGGCCCTCGAAGGTATGAGAGCGTCCATCGTGTCTGAAAAACTTCCGGCGCGTCTTCATGCACATTGTTCAAGAGAAAGACTCGATTCCCCAGGCCGGCCAGAAGTTGTTCCATCCCTTGCTTATCGAACCTCTTCCCGCTACTGGCGGCGGCACCTTCTAAACCTTCTAATACCCGCGCCTTGTCGCGTTCGGTTTGCAGACGTCCAATGAACCAGGTGCCGGTATTGGCCAAGCCTTTGTAGTCAAGATCGACAGGGTTCTGTGTGGCCAACACCACGCCAAGACCATACGCGCGGGCCTGCTTCAGCAACGTGAGCAAGGGCTGCTTTGACGGCGGATTGGCGACCGGGGGGAAATAGCCGAAGATTTCGTCCATATAGAGGATGGCGCGGAGGCTGGTCGTGCCGGTCTGCGCCCGCACCCAGCCAAGCGTTTGACTCAACAGCAAGGTGACAAAGAACATTCGTTCCGCATCGTTGAGATGCGCGATCGAGAAAATGGCAAGCTGCGGCTTGCCTCCAGGCGAATGGAGCATCTTCCCGACGTCGATCGCCTCACCTTCCAACCAGGCAGAAAATCCCGGCGACGCCAATAAGTTATTCAACTGCATGGCGAGAGCAAAGCGTTCCTTCGGGGGAAAGAACGAATCCAGATCCAACACACCGACCTTAGCAATTGGCGGCGTCTGGATCTGCTGGATCAATGTGGCCAGATCCAGATCCAGTCCCGCCTTCCATGTGTGGCCAAGAATCGTTGAGAGGAGAATGTGCTCACGACTCTTGATGGGGTCGGCTTCGACGCCGATGAAACCCAACAGACTTGTCACCGTCGTGCCGATTCGCTCGCGCAACATCTCGGGATCGTCCAGAATTTCCTGCGACGGCGCTGCAAACGATTTGACGATAGACACGGGAATGCCCGCGTTGCTGCCCGGTGTATAGACCACCACATCAGCGGCATCACGAAGCTTCTGAATCCGCTCACGACGTTGGCCCCAATCCCCCAGGCCCTGCTTCCACATGTCGGCTTGTTGTGTCGCATAGTCTGTCGGCGAGAGACCCTTCTTCCGGGCATCGTCCTCGTTCACCCATGGTGCGAAGTCTTCCCCACGCAGTTGCGGAAAATTCAGCATCAGATTGGCAAGATCACCCTTCGGATCGATGATCAAAGCCGGAATCCCATCGATCGCCGCTTCTTCGAGCAGACCGATGCAGAGGCCGGTCTTCCCGCTGCCGGTCATCCCGACGCAGACGGCGTGAGTAACCAAGTCTTTGGAGTCGTAGAGCAACCAGCCGGGCTTGGCCTGCTTCGTGGCCAGATCGTACGGACGGCCTAGATAGAACACGCCGAGTTTCTCAAAATCCTCGGCAGTGCGTACGGGCTGAGGAGATTCTGTCGACTGAACGACGTCCTTCGTCCGGCTGTGTTTTTCTTTTTTAGATGGCACAGATCACTATGTACTTGATGTCATGGGGCAGCCGGCCCGGGTTACTATTTGCCGGGTTGTTGACAGCTCTGCATGGTCGATCCCACAGTAGGATCAACAGGAAACAGGCGGCATTTTAGGGGCGAAACCCTGTGGCTGCAAGCAGAAAATGGCGTGGAATCTATCAGCCGAGCGATGTAAGCGGCTGATGCTGGTACAGAATTGACTCCATTGACCACATCCTAGGATGGAGGCTAATATCTCGCCCAGCTCAATCAATCCAATTTTAAGGAGGAC
>JBDTPK010000036.1:0-12176 GCA_039932735.1 Nitrospirota bacterium | reverse complement strand
GATAGCGTGCGTCGCTGACACCACGAAGATAGTCGAGTAAACGCCGTCGGCGCCCGACCAGGAGCAGCAGACCACGCCGCGAATGATGATCTTTCTTGTGGAGCTTGAAATGCTCCGTCAAATACGTGATACGGTTCGTCAATACTGCGATCTGAACCTCCGGAGAGCCGGAATCCGTCTCATGTTGCCGGTACTGCTTGATCAACTCGGTCTTCGCTTCTTTGAGTAATGCCATGGGCTCTTTCCTTTCTGTTCCTTTCCTTTATCCGCAACGAAGTCTCATACGTCCTGGTCGATCAACACCTTCTTAACCGTGAGCGCGCCGCCCGAAGTCTCCGGATACTTCCCGATCGCCAGCAGATATCCTTCGGTATCGTGGATACGGACCGATCTGTGTGACCCGCGCTGAGCATCGGCCACCCCCTCCCAACGAAGAATCTTGGCCGCAGGCACCGGAGCCCCGTGTCGCACGGAATCCGCCGTCCGTTCATCCACCACCGCAATCGCCAGCTGGTCCAATGCACCATCCAGCGACAGCAGATCGTCTCCCAGCCGGCCAAGGGCATGACGGATGACCGCCTCATCAATCGTCAGCGCTTGTTCGATCCGAAAGGGACCCACCCGCCTTCGTTCTAACGCCAGCATATGCCCGCCAACACCCAACGCTTCGCCCATTTCAGCACAGAGAGTCCGCACATAGGTCCCCTTCGAACAGACAATGCGTAACGTCACATCCCGTCCCTGAATCGCCAACACCTCCAGGGTATGGATGACGACGGTTCGCGCATCGCGAGCGACCGTTTTGCCAGCACGGGCGGACTTATAGAGTGGAACCCCCGCGATTTTCACCGCCGAATACATCGGAGGAACTTGCTCAATCGGCCCGCGAAATCGAGCCGCCGCCTCGTGGATCGCCTTTGCTGTCACCCGGTCCGTCGCCTGACTCATCAGGACCGTTCCCGTCGCATCCTGCGTATCGGTGGTTTCGCCGAGACGAAGCACGGCACAATATTCTTTATCCCACTCAACGAGATATTCGGCAATGCGAGTTCCCCGCCCGATGAGCACAGGCAAGACTCCCGTTGCGGCAGGATCGAGAGTGCCTGCATGGCCGACCTTCACTCCGCCAAGAAGATGCCGCACCTTCGCGACGACATCGTGGGAAGTCCAGCCTGCTTCTTTCTTGATGATCAGCACGCCGTCGACGACGGCACAGCTCTGCGCGAGATTCGTCATTACGTCCCCGAGACTACAAACCCGACTGCTCTTCAGACGAGCCGCCCTCGGTCTCCGTTTTGATGTGGAGCTCATCCAACAACTTCAACACGCGATCGCCTCTTGGTCCGCTGACATCCTTGGCAAAGACAATCTCCGGCAGATATCGGAGCGAGAGCCGACGTCCCAGCTCGCCACGCACAAATCCGTTGGCTTGCGCCAACCCGACGAAGACGTTCCGCTCTTCCTCTTCAGTCCCCATGGTCGTCACGAATACCCGCGCAATCCGCAGGTCGCTGGTCAATTTCACGTCGGTCACGGTTACGGACTGCACGCGTGGGTCTTTGATCTTTCGCATGAGAATATCCGCCACTTCCATGCGGATTTGATCGGCCACACGATCGGCACGATGATATCCCGTTTTGGCCACCGCGCGCTCCAACTAGCAGGATACTGAAAAATTCGTCCTTCTCACCCGCCCAGGACCGGCGCGCCGAAACGCGCCTTTCCCCAAGCTCCATTCTCGCCTCTTCGCTTGCTTCGGCCTTGCTGGACGGCCATTTTGAGCATCCTGCTAAATATGCGGTCGTCACAGCAATTCCATTCGAGACTGGACGATTTCCACCTCGTGGACGCTCCGAATCAAGTTCAGTGCCTGGTCGCACACGTGGTTGACATAACGTCCTTCGTTGGCCACGCAGGCCAGCCCCAAGACCGCCTTCTGCCACAGATCCTGTCCATCGACCTCGGCAACGGAGAGATTAAACTGCCTCCGCAACCGATCTTTGAGACTCAACAGCACCTGCCGCTTATCTTTCAACGACTGGCTCTCGGGAATGAACAGCTCAACCCTACAGAGTCCGACGATAATACCCACAGGACAGACTCACGCTTCAGAGCTTTCCGGCAATCTTGTCAACCGCATAGGCCTCGACGATGTCCCCGGCCTTGATATCGTTGAAGTTCTCAACGCTGATTCCACATTCATACCCCTGCTGCACTTCACGAACGTCATCCTTGAAGCGGCGCAATGACCCGAGCTTTCCTTCATAGACGACCACGTTGTCGCGAAGCACCCGAACTCCAACAGCAGCACGAGTAATCGTACCGTCTACCACATAGGACCCCGCAATGACGCCGGCTTTGGACACGGTAAAGACCTGTCGCACCTCGGCTCGCCCCAACATCCGTTCCTTGAGCGTCGGTTCGAGCAGCCCTTCCATCGCCGCCTTAATTTCAGCCAACGCATCGTAAATAATGGTGTACAGGCGGATGTCGACGCCTTGCTGTTCCGCCATGGCAGCAGCCTTCGGCTCCGGCCTGACATTGAACCCGACAACAATGGCGTTCGACGCGGCAGCCAGCAACACATCGGACTCCGTGACCCCGCCGACGCCGCTATGGATGACACGCAGCTTGACCGCGGCAGTCGCAAGTTTTTCGACGCCTGCCGTCAGTGCTTCAGCCGACCCCTGCACATCGGACTTTATGACCAGCGCCAGCTCCTTCACCGACCCTTCCTTAATCTTGGCAAACAGATCGTCCAACGTGACCTTCGCCGACCCGGATAAATCAGCCGTTCGCTGTTTATGGGCTCGATCTCCCGCGATCTCTCGTGCGACCCGCTCGTCAGCAACGACCTGGAATACATCCCCCGCAGACGGCACACCGGGAAGTCCAGCCACTTCGACTGGAATAGAAGGACCTGCCTCGAGAACTTTTGCGCCCGTATGCGTAATGAGCGCGCGAACTTTCCCACTAAAAATCCCGACGACGAACACATCGCCGACACGAAGAGTCCCGCTCTGAACCAGCACCGTCGCCACCGGGCCACGTCCTCGCTCCAGCTTGGCTTCCACCACGACACCCTTCGCCATGCGATGCGGGTCAGCCTTGAGCTCCAGTACTTCAGATTGTAAGAGAATCATTTCAAGCAAGGCGTCCAGGCCGATCTTCTCTTTGGCCGAGACCTCCACCATGATCGTATCGCCGCCCCAGGACTCGGAGATGAGTCCATGTTCCGACAACGCATTCTTCACACGATCGGAATTGGCTCCGGGCTTGTCGATCTTGTTGATGGCCACAATAATCTGAACGGATGCCGCTTTAGCATGATGAATCGCTTCGATCGTTTGCGGCATGACTCCATCGTCTGCTGCGACGACCAGGATGACGATATCGGTGATCTTGGCACCGCGACCCCGCATGGCGGTGAAGGCTTCGTGACCTGGCGTGTCCAGGAACGTCACCTGTTTCCCGCGGATCGCAACCGTGTAGGCGCCGATATGCTGCGTAATTCCCCCAGCCTCGCCTTCCGCCACTTTTGTTTGCCTGATGGCGTCGAGCAGCGACGTCTTGCCGTGATCGACATGGCCCATGATCGTCACGACCGGCGGCCGGGGCTCGAGCTGAACCCCTTCCTCCGTCTGCACGGCGGACTCCAGCAACTCTTCTCCGGCCTTTTCCGTCGACGCGTCGATCTTGATTCCGTTCTCCTCCGCAATCATCACGGCTGCCTCAACGTTCATGGTCTGATTGAATGTCAGCATCTGGCCCATATCCATGAGCTTGCGCATGATGTCTGCCGGGCGTTGTCCGATCAGCTCGGCGAACTCCTTCACCGTCATGCCGAGCGTCAGCTTGAAGCTCTTCCTCCGCGGCTTGGTGACCTCCCCCGGCGTGCTGTGATGCACATGCTTGTTGCGGTCATCTCGGCGCTGCTGCACAGGAATGGCTCGAAGATCCTGCCAGCGAGCCGCATCCTCACGAAGCCGCAGCTCCTCTTCTTCGCGCGTACGGCCGGGCTTACGAGCCTTCTTCGCCTTCTCTTTTAGACCCTCGGCTTGCATCTCTTCCAAAGAGAGGGCTTTCTTTTTTCCTGTAATCACATCGACGCTCGGCACGACGGCAGCTGTGGGGGCTGGAGCAGTCGCGGTGCCTATCGCATGCGGCTGGTCGGACGTCGCCGACAGATCAATCTGAGCAATGGCGGGGGGCCCAGCTTGAGAATGCGCCTGCGGCGGGCTTACGAGGGAATCGATGAGCGCTCCACTTGTGCCTGTCGATTCAGCTGAAGATAGAGACACGGCCTCTTCCTCTGGAACGTCATCAGCTCTCTTACGCTTAATCAGAATGCGACGTTTGTCGGACCTGGACGGCTCCTCCGCCGCCGCAGGGGCATGCGCCGATCCGGCCTTCGATCCCGCTGCATGGTCGGACGCTAGACCGGCCTTACTCCGATCACCCCGACCAGCATCGGCCCCTGCATCCCGAGCCATCGCCTTGAGTTTTGGGACGAGCTTCTCCAAGACCTTCTGCACCACATCGTCATCCAACACACTACTGTGCGACGCGACGGTGATCCCTATCCGCTTCAATTCCGGGATAAGATCACGGTTCTCCATCCCGAGTTGCTTAGCCAAGGCATACACACGCATGAGAAATTAACACCTACTCCTCTGTATCCAGTTTATCCGGCATCCGATTCTGCACGGGCTTTGAGTTCTTGCTCTCGGGCTTCTTCTTGCTGATGCAGCGCTTCGGTTTCCTCCGCCAACGCCGCTTTGATTTCTTTATCCCGCTCCGCTTTTTCTTTTTCGTATTCCGACGCGCTGATGATATCGATCTTCCAGCCGGTCAGACGAGCCGCCAATCGCACGTTCTGGCCATTCTTCCCGATCGCTAACGACAGCTGGGAATCTGCCACGACAACCAACGCGGACTTCTTTTCCTCATCAACGCCGACCTTCTCAATACTCGCAGGGTTCAACGCCTCGGCGATGAATACGCGCGGGTCGGAGGTCCAGGTAATGATGTCGATTTTCTCTCCGCGTAGTTCACGGACCACCGCTTGAACCCGCGATCCCTTGATTCCCACACAGGCTCCCACCGGATCGACTGCTTTTTCGCGAGACGTCACGGCAATCTTGGTCCGATCACCGGGCTCCCGCACGATGGACTTTATTTCCACGATTTTTTCGAGCACCTCGGGCACTTCCAACTCGAAGAGTTTTGCCACAAACTGCGGATGGCTCCGCGTCAAAATGACCTGGACATCTTTAGGAGTCCGGCGCACTTCCAAGAGCATCGCCTTCACCCGATCGCCGGAGCGGTAGGTTTCCCGTGGAATCTGCTCCTGAATCGGCAAGACCCCCTCTGTCTTGCCCAGATCGACTAAATAGTTTCGACGCTCCACGCCGAGAATGATACCGTTGACCAAATCTCCTTGCCGCGTGGAGTATTCCTTTTGAACCGCCTCCCACTCGGCCTCCCGAACCTTCTGGAAAATGACTTGCTTGGCAGTCTGTGCGGCAATCCGACCCAGATCACTCATCTCGATGACCGAGCCGATCTCGTCGCCGACCTCTGCTTCGCTGTCGAACTGGCGAGCTTCCTGAAGGGAGACTTCGGTTTTGGGATTGGCGACCGCCTCGACGATGGTCTTCTTCGACACGACAGAGATCTCCCCGGTCTTAGAGTCGATCTCGACTTGAATATTCTCCGCTTGGCCGAATCGTTTCTTCGCAGCCATTTGAAGGGCTGCTTCGATCGCTCCGATCACCCGGCTCTTGTCGATGCCCTTTTGCCGGCCAAGTTCGTCTATAACTGAAATCAATTCTCGATTCATAGCTCACTCTCCGGCGACTGCCTCTGCAGCCACACTCCGATGCGGCGGTCTGTTCATACCGCGGTGATCGATTCCGGTACAGCCTAAAACGTGACGGCGCGCCGTGCTTCAGCAATTGAGTCGAACTCAAGGATGAGTATCCGCTCAGAGCGCGGACCGTTCACCACAACCGTGACTCCTTGTTCATTCACTTCCTTCAGCACTCCGACCACACGCCACTGTCCGTCGATCGGCTGCCTGAGCTTTACATTCACTTGCTTCCCCAATGCCCGACGATAATCCTGATTCAGTTTGAAGGCCCGATCCAGACCAGGGGAGGAGACTTCAAGCATATAGGCATGGGGGAAAGGATCAGCCACATCCAAGGCTGGACCGATCGCGATGTGTGCACGCCCGCAATCGTCTACTGTGACGCCGCCTGGCTTGTCGATATACACGCGCACGACTGACCGCTCACCTTGCCCCACACACATGACGTCGACCAATTCCAAGCCCAATGCCCAGAGGATGGGCGCGACCACTTCGCTGATGCGATCGACGACCGGTCGGGATTCCTTCACCGATACCCTTCGCCCTGTATCGTTTGGATGGCCCATTCAAGAGGTTAAACAAAAAAGTGGGCCTGAGCCCACTTCCAACGTCCGGACCATAGCATGCCACCTATGCCAAAGCAAGGGGCTAGCAGACCCGACGCGTGAAGCTCGCGGCGAGCTGCTGAGTGATCTGGCCAGGTCGACCATCTCTAATAATTTTTCCATCTATGCGGACGACAGCTAGGACCTCGACTGTGGTCCCTGTGAGAAATACCTCGTCAGCTTCATAGAGATCTTCCCAAGAAACAAAACGCTCCTGAATCGGCAAACCCTCGCCCAGCGCCAGATCTAACACGACGGCTCTCGTGACTCCGGACAGAATGCGCGGCCCTTCGGGAGCCGTCACCACCGTTCCCCCCTGGACCACCATCACGTTGCTGATCGCCCCTTCAGTGACCAGTCCCGCATTCACTAAAATGGCCTCGAAGACCCGGGATTGCTTGACTTGTTGGCGTGCAAGCACGTTCGCCAACAGATTCACGCTCTTGATGTCACAGCGCCCCCATCGAATATCCTCGGTCGTCATCGCGTCCACGCCGATTGCTTGCACAGATCTGTCGAGCGGGTGGAACTCACGAACCGTCATGACGACCGTTGGCGTGGCTTCATCTGAGTAGGCGTGATCACGGGGAGCGACACCCCTGGTGATCTGAAGATAGATTTTGGCTTCGGGATAGGCGGCCCGCTGAATCCCTTCCAGAATATGAAGTGTCCACTCGGCACGGGAGTAAGGTTGCGTCAGTTCAAGCGCTGTGGCGCTTCGATCCAGCCGAGCCAGATGGGCATCGAGTGAGTACGGACGTCCCTTGTACGTGCGGATCACTTCATAGATGCCGTCGCCAAACTGAAAGCCTCGATCTTCAATCGAGACTTTTGCCTCGGCTAGCGGCACAAACGCTCCATTGACGAAGGCCACATTCGGCACGATTATGCCCTCCTCTGAGACGAGGAATCAGTGGCCCTCACATCAAAGACGCGCCGATCTTCGGCGGTAAATTTCCATCCCATGCGTTTTTCAAACAGGACTCGATGCGTGCCCGGCTTGACTGCTTTAAACTCGAACGTCCGCTGCCCATTGTCGACCGCATTATTCCCGGCGATGCGAAGGTAGTCGTCTGCCAGTAACTCGAGCCCCGTAGGATCATAGGTCGGAACCCAGAGCTCCCCTCGTGTTCTGTCTTCCCAGAGATGAATCTCGATAGGACGCTCAAGGGTCGTCTCAATAATCTTGGCCCCATCCGAGTGTGTGGCCCCATCATGGTCGTGGCCGGCTGTCGTATGGATCGTCATTGACGCGATACCCCGCGCCGTATTCGTTGGCTGACCATGTTAGGGTTTTCGCCGAGGCCCGACAAAAATCTCCGCTCCTTCCACCTGCACATCATAACTCCCCACACAATATCCACCGCCGTCCGTCCCTCGCCCGTTTCGAACATCGAATGCCAAATCATGCCACGGACAAGCCACGACAAAGCCCTTCACACGCCCTTCACATAAAGGACCACCTTCATGCGGACAAATATTATGGATCGCGAAATACGCCCCATCAATGTTAAAGAGCGCAATCTCCCGGTTGTTCACCATCACGGCTTTTGATTTCCCAGGCGGCAGCTCAGCCACCAAGGCAACAGATTGAAACCCCTGTAGCATGCTGCACCGACTCCTCTCCCCATGCGATAGACCCACATCTCCCGCACGCATTACATCCGAAGCGTATATTTCAACTCCAGCCCGATAGTGATGCTTTCCCGCTTGATGAAACCCGCTTCTGTTTGAATCGCATAGCGGACCGCCTCTGGGGAGGAATTATACTTGGGACAATCAGCTTCCAGGCAGGGAGCGACATTTTCCTTCAGCCCCACAATATGATGGCTTTCATCAACCCAGATCATGTCCACCGGAAACCGATATTCCTTGGTCCAGAGATGATTCTGGCCAGTCGACTCGAAGATATACAGCAATCCACCATTCGTCGGCAACGCCTCTCGAAAAGCAAGACCGACGAGCAGCTTCTCCGGCGTATCCGCCACTTCCGCCTCGAGCTCGCGACCGTTTGGGAAGGAGACAATAATGATAGTCTCCTCTTTTCGATCGATGAGAAAGAACGACGCGCTCATCAAGAAAATCGCCATGAGGGCGAGCGTGACAATGCGCTTCTTTTTCTGCCCCCGATCGCTCGACTGCACGGTGGCCATAGACATTCCTTGTCACGACTCTTCACAGTTTCCTGGGCCCAAAGGCCCATTAATACAGGTGATCTAGGCCTTCTGGGCAAGCGCCGTTCTGTTGACTTGGAAAAGAGCGACAGACTAGAATGGTTTTCACATCACGGCGCTCATAATGGTCGTGACGGGGCGGACTTGTCAATCATGTGTATCTCTTTTTTGTAGTGAGAAGGAGGCGAAGGTCATGGCGTTGCTGATTACTGATGAATGTATCTCCTGTGGGGCCTGCCTGCCCGAATGTCCGAACGAGGCGATTTTTGAAACTCGCAGCGACGCGGAAGCGAAGGGCAATCATGTGGGCGACGGCCAGGGAGTCGGCGATAGTATTTATATCATTACGCACGACCGTTGCACCGAGTGCGTCGGACACTTTGACGAACCACAATGCGCCGCTGTCTGCCCAGTCGATAATTGCTGCATTGCCGATCCTGCGTATCCGGAAACGACGGAAGTTCTGCTCGAAAAGGCACGGACGCTCAATCCGGATAAGGCGATCGATCCGGCAAAAATCTGGAGTGGTGTCCGCAATTAATCATCGCTCCTATTCCACAATGAAGGCCCTGCTTTTCTCACAAGAAGCAGGGCCTTCCTGTTTCTTGCAAGATCCTGAAAAAACGATCGCCCCCTCCGCGCGGTCGCAGAGAGGGCGATGGTCGCTCACATCTGTCAAGAACTCTTACTTGAGCATAAGAATCTTGCCGCCGATATGGCCCGGATGCAGGTGGCAGCGATAGATCAGCGTATTCCCCTGCGTGGCATAGAACATGTCGCTGGTCGGAATACCGATGTACTTGGTTTCTCCCGGCTTCAATACAACTTGGGCCTTCATAACAGTCGGGGCCCCAGCATTCGTCGTGTCAGTCATTTCAAACCCATGCTCACCAGTCGAATTGTTCGTCACCTTGAGCAGGACGGGACGACCTGGCCGAACTTTGAAGTCAATGATCGTGACGGGCGGATACCACGTCTTGAGGTTTCCAATCTCGATCGCGAACAGCTGGGCATCGACATCCAGCTCCTTGAACGACTGACCCACAACTGAACCAGTCTCCAAATCTCCGATTTCGACTCCCCCTGCCTGGAGCGCAAACGCGGCAGATGCCCCAGCCACGACCATCACGAGGCCGAAGAAGCCTCCTAACATCGTCTTGCCCATGACCTACCTCCTTATGAAAAAAGAAGAAGAGATGTGATTAGGTTGGTAACCACTTACCCCGCTATGCCCGCATAACCCTGACATTGCCAGCCCCTGCATCTATCCATCGTACCCTAACAGTATGTATGCTCAGCGAGAGCACCGTATAAATAGCACTGAGACGAAATCGGAAGCAAGAACGTTATTCCAGATCTTTTCCGAATCATCTGCGATGAACGAGCTCGTCGCAACAAGTTAGTCATAATTATTTCAATAGTTTATCTGGCTCAGGCCGCACCTCTTGAGCCGTGGCCCCGATCAAGAGATCGTATGGCGCATAGTTATCAGTTAACACGACACCAGTCTCCCACGATTGCGTGCGATGGGCAGCCAGCAAGGCAATGGACTCAAATGGAAGACGCTGCTGCTCAACCAGTCTGCGTACATTTGCCACCATGGTCGAGAGTGTATGCGCCTCAAGCGGCGTCCCGGCAAAAAAAATCATATTTTCCGATCGCGTCTGAGGAGAGGGCCACGGTCCCTTGACCGCAAAGGACTCGACGCGTGGAAACGATCGTCTCATCGTCTGCACGACCGCATTGGCCCGCAACAGATCTCCCTCCTCACCCGACGAGGCCAAATTCACGGCCAAGATACCGTTCGGCGCAAGATGCGTGCGCAACTCTGCGAAAAACTCCACCGTAGTCAGGTGAAACGGAATCATGTGCCGGGCGAATGCATCGACCCAAATGAGATCGTACGTCCGCTCCGTGGAATTCAGAAAGACCCGGGCATCTCGAACGTGCACATGATGCTGGAGCGGCGGCCGATAGGAAAAATACTCCTCGGCCATACGGACGACCACGGGATCGAACTCAACCACATCCAGCTCGAGTTCAGGCCATCGATGGGCGAGCCACTTCGCCAGCGATCCGCCTCCATGACCAAGAATCAGCCCCCGTTTCGGTTCTGGCGCCAACGCCAGCGACGCGACCATCAGCTGGCTATACGGGAGAAACAGGGCGACAGGGTCCGCCTTCCACATGACCGCGTGGAACGTCCGGTCCAGGACAAGATAGCGAAACAGATCATCATCGCGAATTCGTACTTGTTGGTACGGGCTGTCTTCTTGATACACCGGCGCATTCAACATCTGGATCGGAACCCACGCACCGGCCCCCAGGCCTCCCATGCAGAGAACGAGTATACCGATCACCAAGGGTCGAACGGCCGTCCTGCCGATTAACCACCAGAGACCAAGCCCCACTTGAATAGTGCCAAGCCATGCGACAAGTGCCTGGCTGCCGATCCAGGACAAAAAGAAAAACGCCGTTCCCCACGTGCCCACCAAACTCCCCATGGTCGAGAGAGCGATCATCCGACCGGTATGCCGGCCGAAATACTCAAGGTCCGACACGGCCAATCGCAACAGGGTCGGCAGCACGCCGCTCAACCCAAAGGCCGGCGGGCCCAGAAGCAGCGCCGCGGCAACACAGGGTCCCCACCGAGGGTCCTCAATCACTCCTGCAACCTTAAAGAGCACCGGCTGGCCAAGCCACGCGACAAGAAACGTCCAGGCTCCGGAGAACAGCAGCAGACCGGCCAGCACCTGAGCGCCGGGATACCGATCCGAGACCCATCCTCCAAAGGCATACCCGCTGCTCATGGCAGCAAGAATCACTCCAATCAACGCGCCCCAGACAAACAGGGAGTTTCCGAAGACGGGAGCCAAGAGCCGGCTTCCCACAATCTCAAGCGCCATCACCACCGCACCGGTCGCCAGCGCCGTGATCAGCAGAAACCATTGAGGGGGATGAGCCGGCCGATTCACAACACTCATGCAGAAACATGACACAGGGTGGGAAGACGATCCGCTGCCGGCCCGCGAGAGGGCACGATTACAGACCGCCCCAGTTTTTGAAATACCGCAAGAGATCGCGGACGGAGATCATTCCAACGATCTCCCCCTCCTCAGTGATGGCCAGATGCCGAATCCCATGTTCCGCCATCTTCTCACTCGCCTCATGGGCCGATCGTGTAATCTCTATCGACAGCAGCGGGCAGCTCATGACGGCGCGCACCAACGTCTCTTCTGCCGGACAGGATTCGGCCATCCCCTTGCGAACCAGGTCCGACTCGCTGACAATACCGCTATAGTGACCGGCCTCATGCACCAATACGGCTCCGACCTTCGAGCCACGCATCAGCTTCGCCGCCTCCAATAGGGTGGCGTCAGGACTGATCGTGTGCAAAGTCCGACGCATCATCACGGCGAGAGGTCGCTGAAGAGGTGTGCTCGGAATCGCCATACGACAGGATCCATTCGCTGGGGGGAACAAATAGTACCCAGCCCTTGCACTCATGTCAACGAGCCGCACTAT
>JBDTPK010000035.1:0-12249 GCA_039932735.1 Nitrospirota bacterium | reverse complement strand
TTGCCGAGGATTGGGAAGAAGCCAAAGAAGAGATTTCGTCGAAACTCAAAAAGCCAGTGGAAATTAAACACCACTTGGATCAATACGTCGTGGGACAGGAGCGGGCGAAGAAAATTCTCGCGGTAGCTGTTCATAACCACTACAAGCGAATTTCATCCAAGGACAAAGACGTCGACGATGTGCAACTCCAGAAGGGAAATATCCTGATGCTGGGGCCCACAGGCACAGGGAAAACGCTATTGGCCCAGACCCTCGCGAAGTACTTGGACGTCCCATTCACGCTGGCCGATGCGACCACGCTCACCGAGGCAGGGTACGTCGGCGAAGACGTCGAAAACATCATCCTCAAGCTTCTGCAAGCAGCAGACTACGATGTGGAGCGGGCCGAGAGAGGCATTGTCTACATCGATGAAATCGACAAAATCAGCCGCAAGAGCGACAGTCCGTCCATCACCCGAGACGTCTCGGGTGAAGGAGTTCAACAGGCGCTACTCAAGCTCATCGAGGGAACCGTGGCCAACGTGCCGCCTCAAGGCGGGCGTAAGCATCCGCACCAGGAGTTCATTCAGGTCAATACAAGCAATATTCTGTTCATTTGCGGCGGAGCGTTCGTCGGACTTGAACACATTATCGAGCAACGTCTCAATCGCAAGTCGATGGGCTTTGGAGCCGAAGTTCGCGGACGGAGCGAGGTGCGGCTTGGCGAACTGTTCGCGAGGGTTCAGCCGGAAGATTTCCTCAAGTACGGTTTGATTCCAGAGTTTGTCGGTCGGTTGCCAGTCGTCGCCACCTTGGATGAGCTGGATGAGCGAGCCCTCATTCGGATCTTGACCGAACCGAGAAACGCGCTCACGAAACAGTATGAGAAATTACTCTCCTTTGAGAAGGTGAAGCTGAAGTTCACAGAAGGCGCGCTCGGCGCGGTCGCACGGAAAGCGTTTCTTCAGAAAACCGGCGCTCGAGGATTGCGTGCCATCCTCGAAGACGTTATGCTCGACGTGATGTACGACGCTCCTTCTCAAAAGCAGATTAAAGAGGTCCTCATCACTGAGGATGCCATCCTCGGCAAGCATGCGCCCATCCGAATCTTCGAACAAGACAAGGATGTAAAGACCGCCTAAGTTATTATAACTATATATATTTTTCTGTCAACAGGACATCTCTTCGAAATCCGCAGGTCCATGGTCTCCCTGGTCTGATTGTTTCTTCCCTTCTTCCCGTCCTGAATACTCGCATCCCTTCTTCCTCTCCAGCCTGTGACGAGGCTGATGACTCTACGCTTTCTCTCGACAAGATGAAATGCTGCGCTATAATTGCGTTATAGCGTTATGGATTGAACGTGGAGGACCTGTGAAATATCCCGTGTCTTCAAGCTTTCGACACAAAGGGAAAGCCTTCGACCTTGACGCAACCCGTGAAGTGATCACCCTTCTGGGGATCAACGGCGAACCCATAGGTAGCCTGTCCTGGGACTTCGTTATTGACCAGATTCTGGCCTATCGTAAACCCCAGGCGAGCCGAGAAACGAGAAATGAGCCACGCGTGACAGTCACCTTCCATGTCAAATACATCACCCCGGAAGGTCAGCAGTTTGAAAGTCGCGCAAGCGGCATCGGAGGAGGCGGGCTCTTTATCGAAAGCGTGAAACCTCTACCAGTTGGTACCAAGCTTGTACTTGAGTTTTCGTTACCAGAACAGCCCTCAGAATGGTTGCCGGCGAAGGGTCTCATCGCCTGGGTCTGTCCTAAGGCAGACCAATATACGTTTAGCCCTGGTATGGGGGTGCGCTTTACAGAGATTGATCCCGATATCCGTAAACGCGTGCTCGAACTCGTGAAATCCATCCAGCCCGTCTGCCCGGCGGCTTCGTGACATTCTACCTACTTGATAATCAATCTGCTTTCAGTATAGGTATCCGGCTATGAAATTTTCTGTGAACACGACGGAAGGGCATCAGGGCAAAGCCCTTGAGATGAATTCCGACAAAGAAGTGGTCACGCTTCATAGCGCCACAGGAGAACTGCTCGGAATTTTGTCGTGGGGAACATTCATTGAACAGATTCTTACCAGCGACGATGACGTGCGATTCGCCCATGCGCGCGCTTATCCGAGAGCACCGCTCGCCATAAAGGTTCGCTACACGACCCCGGAAGGCGAACAGTTCGACAGCCTAACCGGCGGCATCGGCCCAGGCGGGTTGTTTATCGAAAGCAGCGCTCCGCTGCCTCCTGGCACCGAGCTGTCCGTCGAGTTCGCACTGCCTGATTGCCCTTTTGAAAAACACAAGGCGAAGGCAAAGGTCGCCTGGGCCCGCAATAAACCTGAACGACATCTGCTCTTCCCTGGAATGGGCGTCCAGTTTACTAACATTGATGAACAATCTCGCAATGAGTTGCTGCATCTTGTTGAGGCATTGAATCGTTCACGCATGACGCCTTAAGTTCCCCGTTTCGCCCAGCGGCGTACCCCATTATCTGGATCCTTCGCGATCGTCGTGTTGAGCGCGTCCCTCGCCTCAGGGCCGCTCAGCATTCCCAAACGATAGGCCGCTTCCGCTCGCACCCTGGGCGAGGCATCGTCAATCAAACGCTCTCTGATCCAAGGGAAGGCCGTTGCCCCTCCCCATTCACCCACCGCCGCCACAATCCCCTGACGAACCTCTGCATCGGAATCGCGGCCTGCTGCGACCAGGGCAGGAATCGATTGGCTTGAGTCCACTTGTAGCAATGCCCGCACCGCTGCTCGCCGAATCGTTGCATCTGAAGATCGCAGTAACCCTACAACAGGCTGCAGAAATCGAGGACTTGGTTCGATCTCGCCGATTGCCACAACCGCTGCCTGCCGGACCGATTCGACAGGATCCTCCAGCGCCTGCCTCAACAGCGCAACCACTCCATCGGTTGCCTTGGGTTTCAATCGTCCCATGGCCAGCACCGACGCTTCACGGACCATGGCTGCCGGATCGTGCTTGAGTCGGAGAATGGAGTCCACAGCTTGTGGGTCACCGATCTTGCCCAGAGATTCTGCAGCCGTCCGTCGCATCTCGGGTGCCTCATCAATGAGCAGCTCCGACATGAGCGATACCGTACGCTCTCTTGAGGAAGGTGGAGAATCTTCGACACAACCGGCAAGACAAAGGACTGACAGGGCGAATGAGCATACGATGATGTGAATAGGCGTGCGACAGAGCAGGGTACCGGCATTGGATAGGCTGATGAAAACCGCACCTGGGTTCACGTGTGCTTCGGTGGCTCTTCGTGCAAGGCAGGCAGTTCTTTGGCTGCTTCGATGGATTGCTGGAATTCTTTCTGGGCAGAATCCATCTCGGCTTGAATTGTCCGTATTTCTGGGTCGACCGAATTCCGGACATCGGCTACAGCTTGTTTGAACGTTCTCAATGCATCCCCAAATCCTTCTCCCAAACTCTGCATATCCCCTGGGGAAATGTCGACCGGCTGCGCGGCTTTGGCCTTCATCGCCGCCTGCTGCGCTTGCACGCGGGCCACAGCGTCTTTGTTGACAATGGCCGACGGGCGTTTCGGCACTGGTTTTGCCTGGGCGCTGGACGGAAGAGGCGGGTACTGCGTTCGCATCACCGGCGTGGGAGCTGCCGCTCGTTCTTCCATCGTCGGAGTCTGCTGGCCCTGCCCCACCGATTGGGCTGCGTTAGAGGTCAATGGCCGAGCCAGCAGGGGTGCAGCCGCCATATTGTGCATCAACGCGGCGGTGGTCCCTGGAGTCAATTCAGGCCCAGGCGTATAGGGTGCCGTGGGCTTCGGAGCGGCGAGCGTCTGTCCCGGCGTCATCGCCGGTGCGGGTGCAGCCTGGGACGTTGATTGAGCCTGCATGGGTGCCGGTTGATTCGCGTCGGGCGGTGTCGCATCTGGCGTGGGAATATCGTTGACTTCTTTCTTGAACCCTCTGAGCGCTTTACCAACCCCTTCACCAATTTGTGGGAGCTTCCCTGCCCCAAAAATGATGAGGACAATGACAAGGATAATGATAAGTTCCGAGATCCCCATGGTACCGAACATGGTGCGAGTCCTTTTCCCGAGCAGGATGCTGAAAAACTCCGCCAGCGTCGTTCTCGCATCGCTCAGCGGCTCGACGTCCCGAGGCCTACGCCTTGCCCCTTCATTCGCTGCGGCTTTGCTCGATGGTCTTTTTAAGCATCTTGTCAGACGCCGATCGATTGGTCCCCGTGGATCTTGCCTTACTGGGAACCGAATTAACTTTATAGGCCAGCAGGAGGCACTGTCAAGGAAGGGACGGGACTAGAAAATCGATACGATTTCGGTCTGCAACGGCAACCCAAACACCAATGCCTTATCCTCAGCCAGGTACACGTCCAGCTCACTCCTGATCCCAAACTCGCCGGGGAGATAGATTCCAGGCTCGATAGAAAAACAGGTCCTCGGCATCAGACGGCGGGTGTCGTGCGTCTCCAAGCTATCGATGTTGGCACCATTGCCATGCACTTCTTCGCCGATCGAATGGCCCGTGCGATGGACAAATTGATCGCCATAGCCGTTCTGCTGGATGACCTGCCGGCAGGCGTCGTCGACTTCCCACCCGAATGGCCGATGGCCGGCTGTTGTTTCTGTCCGTACGAAGGCCAGGGCCGCGTCCCGTCCCTGCCGAACCACGTCGAAGATCTCGCGGTGTCTCACTGGAACGTTCCGGCCGACGTAGCCGGTCCAAGTGATATCGGCGTAGACTGAGCCGGCCTCCGCTCGTTTGGCCCAGAGATCGATTAAGAGCAACGCATCGCGGGTCACTTCAGTCGACCCCTTCTCTGTCGGACCATAATGGGGATCAGCGCTGTGGGTATTGACGGCGGCAATCGGTGCACTCGACGTGACCATCCCGGCCTCGCGTATACGAGCCACAATAAACTGCTGCACTCCATATTCAGTGAGACCTCGCCCCTGCGTGATCGACTCATGCACCTCACTAAATGTCTGGTCAACGATACGTCGCAGCGCCGCGGCGGCAAAGTGGTGCGATTCGAGCTGACGGTCCGTCCAGCACGCTTCAAACGTCTGAATCAAATCTGCCGAACTCACCACCTCGACATTGTAACTTCTGATCAACTCGATCGTGCCGGCATCCACGCGCGAGACGTAGGGAACCGCATTCAGCGGGGAATACTGCATCGCGATACGGAGGCCACCGGCCAGCAGACGCGCTAGAATCTGCCGTTGTTGCTCCCACGACACATAACAATAGGCCTGTCCCGGCAATGCATCCAGCACATGCGGCTCAATGCGGTGCAGCAGCTTGACAGGAGCTCCCTGCGCCGGAATCCAGTAATACCATCGCCTCGTCACATGGAGGGTAGGATCGAGCTGGAGTATGCGATAGGCAAGGGGGTCGCTCCCGCGGAAATCATAGAAGAGCCAGCCATCGATCTCGGCCTCACATAGAGCCTGCTGAATTTCGCTGACACGCTGATCTATGGCGGTGGTCATGGTAGAGGACATCTTATCGTCGCGCTGCCAAGCCGTCAATGAGACAGCCGCTGAGACCGGCGGTCATGCTAGAATACGCACCATGGCCATTGAGCATCCCCCAGGACCTTCTCAATTCCGCGTGACCCTGTTTGTCGGACCGCAGTCATTGGAGGGAAGACCCTTCGCCTCCTCCTGTGTCTTTAACGTCAAGAAACGGAGTTGGAAGGGCGGAGTCCAGGTCGACGTCGTGCTCACCCAGAATCAGATCGATCAACTCAGCACTGACATTGATTTCTCCAGCTGGTTGGCGCAGGCCCTCACTCATCTCGCAGATGAAGATCGCCGCGCTCATCAGGAACGAGCCCATGAATTATTTGTCCAAGCAGCCTGTTGGTGCAAGCTGGACGTGGCATTGCAATCCGGCATTACTCAGGAGAACCAACGTCTCCTAGACGACACGGGGATCACTGAGGTCAGAACCGCCGTTATCAAGCGGGCAAACTTCATCACGTCGTACGTGGCATCTGAGCTGGACCTCATACAGAGAGACGTGGCTGCTCCATAAAGATACTCGTCGCGGACGCGGCGGGGGTTTGCATTCAGAGTTGAATTTGATATAACCGGACTACGAATGAATCATGAGTGAGCGTCGTGGAGTCAACCGGCCCCACTCGGCGCACTCTGCCAAATAAGGAGGAGAATCTGTGAACATATACTCGTCTTCATCCAATCGTCCCCGTGAGGCTTCCAGCTTCAAACTTGTGACGGTCTTCTTACTCCTAACCCTGTGCATCGTCACCACGGTGCCATCGGCATGGAGTCAAGAAAGCGTGCCTCCCATGAGCACCGAGGGTGGAACCGCCTCGAGTGCAGGCATGCAAGCGGCTGCCGGGGTCTCCACCCTGCTCTATCTTCCACTGAAGCTGGCCTTTGCCATCAGTGGAGGCATTGTTGGAGGGCTGGCCTATGCATTTTCAGGCGGGAACGAACGGGCAGCCAAGAGCATCTGGGACACCAGTCTCTACGGCACCTACATCATTACCCCCGATCACCTACAAGGCAATCGACCCATTCGCTTCCTGGGGGTAGCTGATCCTTCCGATGCGCCAACATCAACCACCGCCCCGGAACCCATCCCCTAGCCGATGAAACCGATTATCGGGGTCACATCAGACTTCAACGCCGGTGATCGGAAAGAATGGGGTGGGCGCGAACCGACTTTTTTTTTGAACGCACGTTACATTCGTGCCGTCGAAGAACTTGGTGGCATCCCGCTGGTGCTTCCGCTCCACGCAGATCGAGCGACGAGACGCCGACTCTTACAACAGCTCGATGGCCTCCTCCTGACCGGAAGCGGGCCGGATCTTCCACCGTCGCTCTATGGTGAACAACAACGTTATCCCTTCAGAACCGTAAGCGACCGCCGGAGGAACTTTGAGCTGGACATCGTCCACCTGGCACAACAAACCGATCTCCCGCTGCTCGGCATCTGTGGGGGTATGCAGACCATGAATGTCGCCTTTGGCGGCAGTCTGATTCAGGACATTGAGTCCCAAGTCTCGAAACCACTTCAACATCGGCAACACAATCGAGCGACCAATCTCAGTCACACCGTAGCCGTCACATCGGGCAGCCTGCTCCGCCGCATCGTACGGTCGATAACAATGAGAGTGAATAGCTCTCACCATCAGTCGGTCAAGGCCGTTGCCCCGTTACTTGTCGCCAGCGCCCTGGCACCCGATGGTATCGTGGAAGCGATCGAATCTCAGTCCAACCGCTTTTTCCTTGGCATCCAGTGGCACCCGGAATACCTCTTCGATCGGCATCCCCTCCACCGGAAAATATTCGAAGCCTTTCTCCGCGCCGCCCGTGCGACAAACCGTGGAGCGTGAACTAAAAACGCACGCGATGCGTGACGCGCTGGAGGGGCCTGCTATACTTCACCCAATTGGGAACAGACGCGTGTCGATCCTACGTCATCCTTCACTCTTCTCGGCCTAAGGAAATACGGTGATCAGCCGACTCTTCAGAACCAAATCCATTGAGCAAATCCTCGCGGACGCAGACCATCCAGATCATCGTTTGAAGAAAACCCTCACGGCCTGGGATCTGACCGCCCTTGGCATCGGCGCGATTATCGGCACCGGCATCTTCGTCCTAATCGGCACCGCCATCGTCGGCGATGCTCATCGGCCAGGGGCAGGGCCTGGAATCATTTTATCCTTTGTGCTCTCCGGCTTGACCTGCGCGTTGGCGGCGCTCTGCTATGTAGAGTTTTCCACCATGATTCCAGCAGCCGGCTCTGCCTATACCTACTCGTATGCCACGTTGGGAGAATTCCTCGCCTGGATTACCGGTTGGAACTTGATTCTCGAATATGGTGTGGCCTGTGTCGCCGTCGCCATCGGGTGGTCCGGCTATTTTAATAAGCTGCTCGGGCTGGCTGGGATCGAACTGCCGCATTGGGCGACGCACCCACCGTGGGGGCCTGATGGAGGCGTGGCAAACTTCCCCGCCGCCATCATCGTGTTACTCGTCACCATCATCCTCGTCATTGGAATCAAAGAAAGCGCCCGCGCGACCGGCATCATTGTATGCTTGAAGCTTGCAGTCATCCTCTTTTTCATTGCCGTAGGAACACCAGCGGTGAACAGCGACAACTGGACGCCCTTCCTGCCCCAGGGATTCGCCGGCGTCGGCGCCGCAGCGGCGATCGTGTTCTTTGCCTATATTGGATTCGACGCAATCTCAACCACCGCCGAGGAAGCCAAAAACCCTCAACGAGATCTGCCGATCGCGATCATCGCCTCACTCAGCATCTGCACCATTCTCTACATTGCCGTGGCCGCCGTACTGACCGGCTTAGTCCCCGTGGGGCAGATTGACATTGATGCACCTGTGGCCGATGCATTGAGTAAGGTGGGTTTCAAGTGGGGAGCGGCGATTGTGGCGATCGGAGCTGTGGCAGGCATTACCAGCGTGCTCGTCGTGATGATGCTGGGACAGATCCGGGTATTCTTTGCCATGTCGCGCGACCATCTCTTGAGCCCCTGGCTCTCAACTGTGCATCCGCGCTATGGCACGCCCCACTATGCCACCATTCTCACCGGCATCGGCGTGGCCACGCTCGCTGCTCTGATTCCCATCGGCGACGCGGCGGACATGACCAACATTGGCACGCTCTTTGCTTTTATCTTGGTCTGTATCGGTGTCGTGGTTCTGCGCTATACGAAACCAAACCAGCTCCGCCCTTTCCGGCTTCCATTCATGCCGATCGTTCCCATTCTTGGCATGCTGGCCTGCCTCGGCCTCATGAGCTTTCTCCCGTGGATAACCTGGATTCGATTCGGCGTCTGGACTGCCATCGGCATTGTGGTCTACATGGGATACGGCATGAAGCACAGCAAGCTGGCTGGCCCCACCCCTGAAGACCACCTTCCAAAACGTTCGCTGTAACCAGAATGGGTTAACTCGATTTGTCTGCAGGTTGAACCGCCAAGGCTGGAGGAGGATCTGGTGCGGCCTTCGCAGTTTCGGCAGGTGGGCTCACTGGTGCTGAGGCGGTAGTGGATACAACTGGTTTGGGAGCAGCGGGCGGCTTGGGAGGAGCAGGTTTCTCCGGCTTGATGCCTCCTTCCCACGAGGGACCGGAGTACATATTCGTCGAGAGGCCCTTTGTTTTCCATTTCTCTTCGAAGTCTGCAGCCGCCTTGTTCGGCGTCTCACCGCTCCCCACGACGTCATTCCATGGATAGGCCTTCGGGCTGATCTGGCACCCAGCCTCCGTCCGCTTCAAATACAAGGAGATCGGATTCCCCCGGTATGGTCCAAGGTAGATATGCAGGGAACCGACAAATTCGAGCAAATGAGCCATCCCCGTCTCCAAGAGGGGGGCATGATGCCATAAGAAGCGAGAAGAGGGCAAGGAGGTTTCCTCCCCTTGCTCGCGCAACCCGCGCCTTCAGCAGGGGATAGCGAGGCAGCTGGCATGGTCTCTTTGCTTGTAGACCCCACACAATAAAACGGTGGTCGCTCGATGCACGCGGTGGAGACCACAGCACCCGCCTCGCTGAATGCGGGTATGGGTGAAGAGTTGAGTTCAGGCTCTCGTTGGGCGCGCGCAGTCAAAGAGCAACCGCCCCACCATTCAAAGGAACAGAGGAGATGAACATATTCGCTGGATCCCTGAGACGGGCGGAACTAGGCGTTGCGTGCTCGCCTCTTACCACGTCGCCGATCCCCCTTGATCGTGAGATTGACAGGCTTTTCAATCGTCCCGTAGACTGCTTCCCATGTCTTCACAATTGATCACTCCCTCTCGTCCAAACAGCAAGAAGACCACCATCGGTTTCGTCAATCTCGGTTGTTCGAAAAACCAGGTCGATTCCGAAGTCATGTTGGGCACCTTGGTGACGGACGGGTTTGCCTTGACTGATGATCCCAAGAAAGCTGAAGTGGTCATTATTAATACCTGTGGTTTTATCGAAGAGGCCAAGCAGGAATCGATCGACACGATCATTGCGCACGGGAAACTAAAAAAGACAGGATCCTGTCGTGTGTTGATCGCCGCAGGCTGTCTGGCACAACGGTATCAAGGGGACCTCCTCAAGCAATTGCCGGAACTCGACGGCGTGGTAGGGACCGGTGAGTTCGGGAAGATCGCTGAGATTTGTCGGAATCTGCTGACGCCGAAGAAACGGCAACAACGGCTCTGGATCAGCGAGCCTCCTTACCTGTACGACGCAGACTCGCCACGTCTCCGTCTTGGGAAGGCCCATAGCGCCTATGTAAAAATTGCCGAAGGGTGCAATCGGAATTGCGCCTTCTGCGCGATCCCCCTGATGCGGGGCAAGCAGCGAAGCCGCTCGGTGAAATCGATCGTCGCCGAAGCCACCCGCCTCGCAGCTGAAGGTGTGAAGGAAATCAACCTTATTTCCCAGGACACGGTGAATTATGGCGTCGATCTTGGCCTTCGCCAAGGGCTCGTCACGCTGCTTCGCGAGTTGGTGAAAGTGAATGACCTGCGCTGGATCAGGCCATTTTATCTCTACCCGCAACAGGTCTCAGACGAGCTGTTGGACCTCTACACAGACGAAGAAAAGATTACCAAGTATATCGACATGCCGCTGCAACACATCAACGATCGGATGCTCAAGCGGATGCACCGGCTGGGCAATCGGGCTGCCCTCACCTCCCTCGTCGATCGGATCAGGACGCGCATTCCCGGCGTCACGTTTCGCACGGCCTTCATCGTGGGGTTCCCAGGAGAGACGGAGCAGGCGTTCGACGAGCTGAGAAATTATGTGGAAGAGGCCGAGTTCGATCGGGTGGCAGTGTTTTTGTATTCGGACGAGGAAGGTACCCCGGCCGTCGGGCTTGAAGACAAGGTCGAGCGTTCGGTCATGGACGAACGACGGAATGAGATCTTATCTACACAGGAAGAGATTGCGGCAGCACGAGGTCAAGCCCGTGTCGGCTCCGTGATGGAGGTCTTGGTCGAGGGAGTTTCCGAAGAGACAGAGCTACTGCTTGAGGGACGCCATGAAGGGCTGGCCCCGGAGATCGACGGAGTCGTCTACATCAACGATGGCTCAGCCACCGCCGGGGAACTCGTCAAGGTCGAGATCACCGATGCGGCTATGTACGACCTTGTGGGCCACATCGTCTCTTAGCAGGACGCTAAAAAACCCAGCCAGCTTCGTTCTCGCATCGTTCAGACCTTGAACGTACCCCAGAGGGTACGCCTCAGGCCTTCACTCGCTGCGGCCTCGCTGGACGAACGTTTTGAGCATCCTGCTCGCCTCATTTTCAGCGATATTGTTACCGTCCTGCGTTAGCTAACGAACAAGCTTCACCAGAAGCAAGTAGAAGCAATGGTTTACCGAAAAGAATCTGTTGTTCTTCTAATTCATTGCAAGGATCGCAGGGGTATTGTGGCCCGGGTCTCGGGCTTCATTCACGACTTCGGCGGAAACATTCTCGACTCGGATCATCATACGGATGAAGAGACGAACGAGTTTCTCATGCGCATGGAATGTGCCGCCGAAGGGTTGCAGATTCCGCCCGATGAGATCGCAGCCGCCTTCTCTCCGGTCGCAAAGACCTTCGATATGCGCTATGAGGTTCGCCCTTCAAGTCGCCGAACGAGGGTCGCGATGTTGGTCTCGAAACAGGATCACTGCCTGGCAGATCTGCTCCAACGGCACAAACGCGACGAGTTGCACATCGATATCCCCATAATTATTTCCAATCACGATAGCTGCGCCGGCTGGGCTGAGCTGTTCAAGGTTCCCTTTTCCGTCTGTCCCGTGACCAAGGAGACCAAGTCGGAGCAGGAGCAGCGCGTGCTCTCTTTGCTGAACGAGTATCATATCGAGCTCGTGGTCATGGCTCGGTACATGCAAATCCTCAGCGCAGACTTTCTTTCACAGGTCGGCTGTCCGGTCATCAATATCCATCACTCCTTCCTGCCGGCGTTCATGGGCGCCAATCCGTATCGACAGGCCTATGACCGAGGCGTAAAACTCATCGGGGCCACGGCGCACTATGCCACGGAAGATCTGGATGAAGGTCCTATCATCGAGCAAGACGTCATGCGTGTGGGGCACCGGGATACGGTCGATGACCTGGTGAGAAAAGGGCGAGATCTCGAAGAAATTGTGCTGGCCCGAGCCGTCCGCCGCCATATTGAACGACGGGTGTTGGTGTATGGCAGAAAAACCGTGGTATTCGACTAAACGGATGCTGAAAAAGTAAAGAACCCCGCCCGGAAGGGCGGGGTTCTTTACTTGGTCGC
>JBDTPK010000034.1:0-12263 GCA_039932735.1 Nitrospirota bacterium | reverse complement strand
ATAGGCGTGCATCGGTCAAATTTCCACAACACTAGACAGTCATGGGCAGGCTGAAATCAGCATTGCTGGAATTTCAATCAGATAGACTGTCTATTTTTTTTGGACGGGCGTTATGGAAATGTAAGGCAGAAGTGGGCGGAACTCAGGACCAGAAACAAGGAAATGAAGTATGCGGGGCACGGAGGAATAGCCTGGTCAGGCCACGAAAAACTATTTCTGCATAATAGAACTTCTTGAGCGACTCAGTCTCATCTCCCCTCGGCTACTTGATTGGCGTCACCGGAAGAATCATTCCACCTTTGCGAGAGCGATGTTACCCGCGCATCCTGCTAGGGTCCAGTTTGAGACGAGGTACGGTTGGCAGTGCCTTGCAAATCCATATCGAGGAGAACAGCACTGCCTGGTTCTTTGGTATTGAGTCGGACCGGCATCCGATCCACGACCAGTTTGACCAGGGGTACCGCAACGATATGCGGTGCCTTATCCGAGGGATTGGAATAGAGTCCGAGTCTGACATTCTTCGGTCGCTCACTCGCCGTCAGCTGAGGCTTCAGGCTTGCGTCCACGAATCCCACCAGCATTCCACTTCCATCGGCGAGTTTATGAATCTCGAACGCATTGGAGACAGGCGGTACCTGTTCGATCGAAAGATCAGGACTCCGCGTGATTAAAGCCATCCCCAGGAGTTTGGGCGTAATAAATCCAAAGCTCCCTGTTGGTGCGACCGAGAAACGGATCACCGAGGTAGAGGAACTGAGTTGAGATACGCCGTTTGTAACCCGCAATTGACGCCGTAAATCCATTTCGCTTCCGAACGCTTCGATAAAGACCGTTGCTGGTGCCGCTTTCTGCACCGGGAACACCTCCGTCTTACCGCCTTGTGCCCCAGCGGGTGAGGTCGGGATGAGGCTCGTGAGAGTCAGGACAACCAGGGAACCGGCGATGAGGTACTGAACAGGCCTGGTTCGAGCCCATTGTGTGACGCAGCCAGGCATGAATGTGAGTCCTCCTAGTACGGCGGAAAAGAATGAGTCTCCCGGACAACGGATGTCACTTCTCTTTATCAAGATTGCTTATGCGGTGCAATCGAGCGGGCTCCGGGAAAATATCATGCAGGATGCTCAAACGGCCGCCCCTGTCGTTTGTGCATTCCTCATCTATCCATAACGTGGCTCCTACTCACCGTCTCACCCGTCGCTTCTTTCATATCCCGCGCGCAGCGGAAACCCATCCAGTTCATCTTGGTGTTGGGATCGGTTCCATTACGTTGCGCGGTTCGCACGCTCGGCGTGCTGTCGATCCAGCCCCCGCCACGAAAGCTCCGCTGCGTACCTTGTTCCGGTCCCTTGGGATTCTTCTCCGGCGCAATCGCATAATACTTGGGGTCATACCAGTCGGCCACCCATTCGGACACGTTACCCGCCATCTGGAACACACCGTAAGGACTCACCGAATTGTCGTATTTATCCACTGAAATGATGGGTGGATAGAGCAGGAGCCGTTCAGGACGATCGCGTACGGGACCGGATAAACCGGTCCGGCCGAAGTTCGAACGAGACAGGCCTGCCGGCTGATTGCCCCAGGGGTACATCCGCCCGTCCTCCCCGCGTGCCGCCTTCTCCCACTCGGCTTCAGTCGGAAGTCGTTTACCCGCCCACCTGCAATAGGCCTCGGCATCGGCCCAGGACACATGCATCACGGGATGATTCGCCATAGTCTCCTGGAAGTTACCGCCGTCATATTGCCAATCGATCAGCGGGGGAAGGTCCTTGTCGAGGATAAACTTCAGGAATTGCACAGTGGTCACTTCGAACTTGTCGATCTCGTAGCCGTCCAGATACACTTTTCGTTGGGGGAACTCTGCCGGGTAGGCGTTGCGGTCGATCTTTCTGTCACTCCCCATGATGAATGAGCCGGCCGGAATCAGGACCATCTCGTCGTGAGCCGACAGCTTCACCCGCTCGGCAGCGAGTTTCTTTCCTTCAAGGGTCCATTCTCGAATGACATCGGCGACGTCCAACGCAGAAACCACTCCGCCCATCGCCATCACGCCTGTTACGATAACTCCCGCGATGATTCCGAGAACTCTCACGACTCGGCCTCCTTGTTAAGTTACATGCCGGGCTCGAAAGAATCCGGCACTTCTTGTTTCTTGAAATCTTCCAACGGCTGAAAGTTAACCGGCAGGTTGAAGAGGGAGTCTGAGACTGACCGCAGCTTCACATGCTGGTACTCCACGATCCAGCTCCCATCTTTCCTCGCCAACTTCATCGGAAAGCGAATATCCGTGGCGACCCATTGATAGTACACCTCGACCTGCTCCCCTTGCTTCGTCGTGACTTCGTAGAGGATCGTCGGGTGCCCCTCGCGCACTTCCGTGCCGATCTCCTGCCGCGACACTTCTCCGTCCAGCTTTTCGCTCACCCTAAGATCCTGCTCCGGACCATAGGGCATCGTTTTGAAGTGTTTCATCCGCGAGAGCAGTAACCAAACAACCTGCTTGTCCTTGCGCACGATACTCACGTTGACCGGACCAGTCGAATGGTGCTCGATGCGCCACATCTGATCACGATAATAAATGTTGGCTTTGTGCGTTCGGCCATCGATCTTCGTCACTTGGTCAGCAGTAAACTCCAACGCCCAGGCCTGCAAGCCAACGAGCAGCAGAGCGCACCCAATCAAGAACACGAGACCCATCCGGCGCATGGCCGAAAATCCTACCATAGCCCCCTTCGCTTTCTTTTAGCAGGCTGCGGCATAACTCAGTATACGCTCAAATCCCGCTGTGTTCTTACGCGTGGCGTTGACACATGAACAACTCACAGGATGCTCAAGAAGGCATTCCAGCAGGGCCGCAGCGAGCGAAGAGGCGAGGCGTACGCGTCGGTACGTTGAGCCCCTGAGCGATGCGAGAACGCTTCGGGCGGACTTTTTCAGCATCCTGCTAGTGATGACGACCCACATCCAGAGGTAGAAGTGTCGCCATGTACGATTCGTCAGTCGAGAGTGCGGGAGTCCTGTATGAATGCCCATACAAAGACAGTGTCTATTTCTTCTGTTGAAGAAGATGAATCAGCGCCCCTGCCGCGGTAACCCGCACGGCATCATTCGTGTCATGAAGGGCTTCCTTCATAAGGGGAACCAGCTCACGGTCCCCCACATGCCCGAGGGATCGAAGCGCCACAATCTTCGGACCGGGAAGCGGATCATCCGTCAAACTGACCAACAGGGAAACCGCACCGGAAACGTTAGCTTTGGTCGCCTTCCCTAAAGCATGGGCTACAGAAGCGCGCATAGCCATATCATTCTGCTGGGCCATCGATTGTGCGCTGCCGGCCACCGTCGAATAGGGCTGGCCAACCTGGAGCAAGGCCGCGATCGCTGAAGCGCGCACGGCAACATTGCCGTCGCTGAGCGCCCGAGTGAATGCCGGCACCGACTCCGATCCTCCCAGCCCTGCCAGGCCTCCCACCGCCGATTCACGTACGGCCGGAATAGGATCCTTCAACAACTGCTCAATCATCCCCCGGGCCTCTGTGTGCCCAAGATGCCCGAGCCCCCTGGCCGCCGTCCCACGAACAGATGGTTGCTTATAGGTCAAGGCCTCCATCATGATGGGAGCGCCTCGCTGGTCTTTTAGATCTGCCATCGTGCGAATCGCATCGGCTCGATCCTCAGGATTCGGCGATGCGGCAGCCCGCTGCAATTCAGTCCACGCCTCTTTCTTGCCGAGCCTGATCAGTGCGCCATAGGCCGCAATACGAACCGTGGTGAGCTCGTCCTTGGCGGCTGATTCGACTATTGACAGAACTCCTGTGTCTCCCGTTTTGCCAAGCGCTTTCACCACGCGCGCCTTTACTAATCCTGCTTGATCCTCGATCGCCGTTCGCAATTTAGTCGATTTCCGTCCCGCCTCGGACCGGCTGAGCCCCTCAACGGCGAGTGCACGAACTGGTCCGGATTCGTCGCTCAGACCATCCTCAAGATAGGGAATGACGTCGTCCGAGTCTACCTCTTTGAGCGCCGTGTAGGCCGCCCCGCGCATTTGTTCACGCATGTCTTTCACCATGGCGAGGATCAACCCCAGTGCCACCTCTCGGAGGAGAGGGTCATCATTGTGCTTCAATACTGATTCCAATTTGTCGTACTCGACGAGTGCATCCTTCGGGTTACCAAGTTTGAGAAAAGAACGGATCTTCAGACGGCGAACGTCTGGATCGGCGCCGTGCTCCTTCTCCAGCTTGGCCAATTGCTCAAGCACCTGTTCATACTGTTGCTTGTCGAACGCGGCTTGCGCTTCTTTCGGGACAGATCCGGTTCCTGAAGCCAGCAACAACTGGCCTGTGCCACTCCACAGAGAGAACCAGATCACCGCGACTGCGCCAAGCAGATTCCAACGGTACGACCGCCGGCACATGACCATTTCCCTCCTTGTCTTTCTACTCTCGTCCCTTCGGCACAGGCACCGACAAGCGTTTTTTGTATCCTGGTGGTTCTTCAAAATAATAGGCCGGCTGAGGCGACAGTCTGAACCGTTCATACTCAAACGCCCATTCGCGGTCCCGGCTGACGAGTTTCAAGACCACTCCTGTGTCCAGATCTACCCATTCGTAAAATCGCTCGACTCGACCATGATGGTCCGTCTGAACTTCGAAGAGTTGGGTTGTACGGCCAGCCGTCGTCGCATCCCCGATCAGATTTCGCTCTCGCTCTCCCGGTAAAGGGGAGCGAATCGGGAGCAGATCATCGGGATCCAGCCCTGTTACCAAGAGTTCTTTCTGTTGCGCCAGCAGATACCAGGTCTCGGATTTATCCAACCGGATGATTTCGATTGCCGCATACCCACGTTCGGTCCGAACGGCATACTTGTACTCCAGCCGCAAACGATCTCCCTTTGCAAACACCTGCGCATGGTATTGTCGCCCCTTGACGGTCTTCACGAGCGAACCGGAGAACTCAACTGTCGGAATGGCTCCCTCATCAGCCGCCGCATAGCACGGCAGACCTTCCTCCCCCACCCACAAAAAGAGGCCGAGGCAGAGCCCCCATCTGGAGACCGTCTCACCGGCAAAAAATGACATGGCCGTTCAGTGCTGATGCTCGACGAATGGCTGGATATCGACTGAATATCCCAGCGTGTCTGGACCAAAGCGAGGATTATCCATCACCTTGAAGGCGGAACGGTTCCCTTTTGGAGCAGGGAGAGAGAGATGTTCGAGCAGCGAACCATGCGGCTGAATCGTGATCATCTTGGCGAGGCCAGGGCCGGTCTGTGGATGCCAGACCACCAACTGATAGGTGCCGGGAGGAACGTTTTCGATAGAGAATGCGCCGTCCTCATTGGTGAGCGCGTAGTAAGGATTGTTGACGGCCATCGCCCAACTTTCCATGTAGGCGTGAAAACCGCATTGCATATAGAACGTTCGCCGTCCTTTGTTCAAATAGAGCGGCCCCACCAATGACTTACCCGGTGCGTGATTGTGTATTGCATGGAGGTCGCCGCGATGGTGCTGATGGTTCATCACCAAGGGCGTATTGAATAACACACGCGCGCCGGCATCGATCGAGGTCTCGTACCCTTGGATATCGTGCATGACCGGGTCCATGTTGATGACTTCCACCGCATGACCGTTTCGAACGACGGTCATAAAGGGGGTGAACTGGCAATCCCTTGCTTCAATTAGAGGAACAGATAGTTCGAATGGTTTGCCCGCATCAACGCCTTCCAGCAGGACAAGAGCATCCTTCAACCCACCATGCTGATTCACCACGAAATCACGAAGGAGTCGCCAACCTCGCCCATTGGAAATACGTCCACAATAGGCTGGATCGGGAAACGTGATGAGGTTGAATCCTTTGGGTTCCGGCACTTTGCCATCCAACCTGATCGTCCCCTCAACTGTCCCTCCGTGCTGCACCTCAATGACGTCGTACGCGAACGACGACTCCGCACCGACCGTTATGGCTCCCAGCATGCCTGCGGCCACCATGAAATTTCTGATCCACACGCTCATGGCTTTGCCTTTCACGTTTGACGCCTCACGGTTGCTGCAGTTCCAGAGTCGGTCTGATATCGAGAGGTTTCCCCAGCGATCCCAGCCCAAAGTGAGGGTTTTCCTCGATCACTTGAGCGCTACGACGCCCCTTGGGAAACTCGAACACAAAATTGGCTTCGACCATCTGCTGAGCTGGGACCGTCACGTTCTTTTCCGTCATCGTACCCACCCCAGGATGCCACGCCGCCAAGGTGTAGTCCCCGGGGGGCACGTCATGAAGTGAAAAGGTTCCGTCTGCCTGCGTGACGGCAAAATATGGGTTATCGACAGCCATCCCCCAGCTTTCCATATAGGCATGGAAGCCACATTGCATGACAAAAATCCGGCGGTCTTTCGTCATACGAATGACCTCCTTCATCGGCTGGCCCGCCAGATGTTCGTGACTATCGGACCCGACATTTCGCTTGTGGTGCGGGTTCATGGGCAACGGTGTATTGAACAGTACTCGGGGACCGAGATGTGAGGTTTCGTACGCCTGGATGTCGTGAAACACGGGATCCAGGTTCACGACGTTCACCTCCGAGCGATCCTTGACCACATTGACAAACGGAAGAAACCGGCAGTCCCTCGCTTCAATGGTCGGTGGTTCGAACTTAAACGGCTTTCCTTTCGTCACATCCGTTAGCAAGACCACGGCACCTTGCAATCCACCATCCTTGGCACGGGAAAACTCATCCAGTATGCGCCAGCCCGTGCCCGTTGAAATTCTTCCACAATAGACGGGGTCTGGAAACGTGACGAGGTTGAACGCCTTAGGCGTGGGCTTTGTTCCAACCAACGTCACCTTCCCGGCGACTGTCCCTCCCTCGGTCACTAGAATTTCATCATAGGCCCAGACAACGGTGGCCCCCGTCAACAACAGCGCACAACAGATGACAGGCAGTATTCTCATGAGCCCTCCGAAATTCACCATGGCATTGTAAGAATCATCACAGGCGGCATCGTACCAAAATGATGCACTAAAGAAAAAGGGGGAGACCATCGGCCTCCCCCTTCTCCTAACTCGCCGCATCCTGCCTCGGCAGGATGCTCGATCTTACTTCGCCGCGACCGGAATGACCTGCACCGGTTGTTCAACCGATGCGCTCTTCATACCCACACCGGCGCCGGTGAGAGGCAGCAAGCGTGTATCACCTGCCGGCAACACACGCACATAGCCCCACTGCCCGGACTGGGAGTACGGCAACCGCTGGTTGCTGTACACATAGTCGCCCGGCAAACGATATGGTCCGCCAGCCGAAGGCAGGAAGGCATCAAGCACTTCCGAACCAGCGAATTCGACTACGCTGATCAGGTCCGCGCCACGCATGAAGGGCTCGATCGGCCACTCATGCTTTTCGACGCTGAACATCCCATTCTGCTCATTGCTCGCCCCGATCACATGGATGCGCACAGGATCACCCGTATGCGCTTCGATGAGTGGGGTGGCCGGATCCTCTGGCTTGTCTGCCTTGCAAGGCTGAAACATTTTGCCCAGTGAGCACCCCTGTTCTTCACGATACCTATATGGCTCCGACCGATAGTTGACGCCGGTCAGACCCGCCACATTTTGCACATAGGGCATAAAGCTCGTGCCGATGATGTTGTCCTCGTCTTGGAAGAACAACGCCACGTCGCGATAATTGGCTCGCATCTGGTTGCCGGGCACCGAGCGATCAATGATCACATCGGCAGCCCACGCGTTCTTGTTTGTGAGATCGGCCCCCGTCTTCGGGTCCCGATACTGGGACCCCTTCGGACCGACCACAACGGCTCCAAACAAACCATTGCGTGGATTCGTCATCACATTGCCCCAATCCCACACCAGCGACGTGGTTTCACCATTGAACGGATCCGCATAGTACGTATAGGCCCGCTCGGCGCCAGGCGCGATCGTCTGATCGCCTGGGTTGTTACCGACGTTGGCGCCCATCGAATCCTTCGGATCGAAGGCCAATCCGATCGCGGAGAAGGAAGCCTTGCTCTCCTTCATCTTGTTCTTCAGATTGACCTTGACGCAGTCGCCGACATTCACACGAAGCGTGAGCGGCATGGGGTGTGCCCCGCTCGCCACCTTCGCCGTATCTTCCTCCAAGGCATAGATCTTGGCCTCGGGGTTGCTGATTTGGATCGTCCGCTCAAAGTCCACCTCGATGGACTCCGGCGCCTTGGCATTGAACTTCATGGCCGGATAATCCAAGGCCACGACGTTGAAGTTCTTCACCGGGGCGTCAGCCGGACAAACCGGCAGCGCTTTGGGAATATCGCCCTTGATCGAGAAGCCGGCCGGCAACTTCTTCAAATCGGCCTGCTCCTTATCATAGACACGAATGAGGCCCCACGCCCCTTCGGAGAACTTCGAGGAACGGCCGTTGAAGTGGATGTAATCGCCTGATTGCAACCGCGGTCCTCCGGCTTGTGGCACGACGAGGTCGTAACGCTCCGCAATCCCGATGTGCATCGAATTCTTCCGGTTCGCATCACCGGCGTACCGTTCACTCAGGAAGGTATGGCCGGAGAGGGTCCAGGTCATCGTCTCGTTCATCAACGTGTGCAGGAGGCGAAACACCATCGTGTCTCCCGTATAGGCCCGCAGCAACGGAGTATAGGGATCGCCATGGATCTGGCTGTTGAACGCCTGGGATACATCGGGATTCGTGGCCAATCGCTGGGCGATCGGACCAGCCCTGAAATTCAACCCACTCCCGGTCGTATGGGTCCCTCCATTCAGGAAGGGCATCGGCGTCATATAGATCTTCTCTGGCATCATGAACGACACAGTCTTCCCTGCCTCAAGCGCCACTTCAATAGGCTGCCCCGGCGGATTACCGGCCGTCACAATATTCACGGTGTGCGGCACAGTATCGTGCACCTGCACCATCAATTCACGGAAGCTGTTGTTCACCCCGTGGCCGACCGGCTCAACCGTGCGAATGTCCGCGACCGGACCGCTCCGTATCGCCTTCCCGGTTTTTGGATCGTGATACGTCGATCCTACCGGTTCTGCGATAAAGGTCCCGAAACCGCCGTGCGGCCAAGTGGTCGCACCAAATGCATGGTCGTGCCAGAACACGGTGCCCACATCCGCATCGACCCAGAACCGTTGCCGAACGAACTCCACCGTCACGATATCGTTCACCGGGTGATCGTTCTTCAATCCCTTGGTCAAGGTGATCGTCTTGCCGTTGATCCCCTTGATGCGTGAAATTTCGTTGCCCTTCACGTTATCGGCGCCGACGAGTATCAACGTGCCGACATGGTACTGGCCCGCATTCTTCACGACAATCGAGGCTGCCCCCTTTTTCACCTGCGAGGTCAACACCGTATTCATCGGAAGAGGCAACCCATTTTTGTTCTTCTTTTCCAGCATCGTGAACGGGCGGACAGACTGTTCGTAGGAGAAGCCAGTGATCACGCCGTCCGACGCTTGGTTATCGAACTGGAGGAAATGCCAGTGGGTATTGATCTTCGACGACTGGAAGTTCGTATAGTCGTCGTCGTCCCATTCGCTGGTCAGCGTCCAGTCCACACAATCGTAGATGTTACCGCGGACGACCAGGGGATATTTCAGATCGTCGTTCGCACGGATGCCTGCCTCTTCTTCATGGAGCACATAGATCAACCCGTTTGGGTCAATCACCGGCGGCTCCTTACCCTGGGCCTTGGCGATCTTGATCGGCACCTTGATGAAGTGAACATTGAATTCCTTCCGTCCGGCATTTTCCGGACAGAGACTCCAGATGCCATTCTCTCCCGGCTTGGAATTGTCATTGCTCTCATCCCCATTCGCATCTCGGCGGATCATCTCAAGCCAGGGCGCGCCCACGTGGTTCGGGGAGAACATCACCCGCTTGCCGAAGTGCGGCGTCAGGTGAGGCCAGGCCACCTTGCCGGTCAACGGCTCAAACATGATCGGATGCCGCTTACCCGGATGAGAAGACTTGTACTTGGGATTGTCCGTCGTGCTTTCCTTCTCGCTCATCGCACGATTACCTTCCCAGCTCCAATCCAACACGGTGGCATCATAGGACACAAGCTGACCCTTCTCATCATCTTTGTGGCCAGGCTTGCCCATTGTCGGCAGCTGCATCGTGACCCAATCCTTCACCGTGATGATGGCCGGATTCGTCGTCCAGTTGCTCTTGCCCTTGTCGGTGATGGTAAAGGCTTTGCCGAACCAATCGACTGTCTGACCGACCAGCGTGTCCGACGAGATCGGAACCCTGATCCGGCCCTTGCGGTCCGGCAGTTCGCGCAGATCCGGCATCACGTCGTTCCGCAGGTCTCCCTGCTGGATGGTGTTATAGACGCGCCAATAGCCCCACATACCAGACACATAATGGTGCGCCACGTGGCAATGGAAGAGGAAATCACCTGCCAACTGCTGGCAGAGACCCGAACCGCACTCAGTCTCAAGATCGAGCGCTTCAGAAGGACCGATGACTTCGACGTCGACCCGGTCCGTCTTGGCGCGAATCACCGGGTACTTCACCGGCCCGTTTACTGCGGTTGCCCAGAGGTTCATGTCATCGATCGCCCGGGGGCTGCGTGGCCACCGAATGGTTCCTCCATGCGGATGGTGCGAGTGGAAAACTTCCGACCCACCATGCACTAAACGGAACTTGGCAGGGTCACCCATGTAGGAACGGGGAATCGTCGGGGAAGGATCGCCGAACGTATAGGAACTGTAGCCCATAGACTCGTCTTCGAACCCAAAGTATTCATGCTGCAAGTGCATGTTGTTGATGCCGAACGGCTCGCTGCGATAGTTGATTGCGCGGCCGCCTGGACGGTAGGTATCGGTTAACGGATCACGCTGCGGCAGGAAGTCGCCCTTCTTATTGAGCGGGCGGAAGGCCTCATCGCCGACCTCATGATAGATCAGTACAAACTCGCGGAAGTCCGGCCCCGTCCCGTTTTTAATGATGGTCTGCCAACCGCTGGAGGCCGGCGTGGGATCGCCGGCGCCAAGCGGCTCGAGATACCTCGATCCACGCGGCTCGACGACAAACGCGCCAAACAAGCCCATCACCGTCAACTCACGATCTTGGGCATAGGTATGGAATTGACGGACACCCTCCTGAATGTTCGGGTGGAGATACCACTCGAACTCGCCGGTTTTCTTCTCTTCAACGACAGAGTCGAGGTTGGTCGTCGTCGCTGCAGCGCCAGTGGCGCTCACCACCATGCTCGACCCGTGAATATGCAGGCTGACCGGTCCGCCGCCTTCTTCCAGCTTGTTTGAGAGCTTGATCTTGATACAGTCGCCCTGGTTTCCGCGGAAGACGAGGGGCTGAATCCACTGGGCCTGCACGCCTGGAATCACAGCGCCTGGATCGAACCCTTCCATATCGCGCGCTGCCGCGTTCTTGGCTTCTTCGGCGCGCACCTTATCCACGTCCTCATCCAGCACGTACATGTAGCCGGGATAGAAATCGAGCCACTGGTTGAGGGTGATCTCGACGTTGATCGTGGAGATATTGTACTGCTTCACCGGAGCCGTGGCCGGACACTTCCCGCCGCCGGTCATCGCCACCGGTTCCACTCGCGGATCGGACACAAGGAGCAGGTCCTGACCGCCTGCTCCATACTGGTGCATCATGGCGGAGGTGTTGTACATCCCGGTGTTGACACCCTGGAGCTGCGGATCCTGGGCCATATGCTCCATAATACGCTGATGCTGCTGTTCAACCATCGCAGAACGCTCGGGTTTGCCCTCCATCGCGTCCTCGACGATCGTCTGGCCTTTGAGTTTCTCCGCCCAACCAGGCAGCTGATGGTTCATCGCGACGTGTTCCGATGACGTCTGCCCTTGCTCTGAGGAACTCTCAGCCGATGCGAGCGGGACCCCAATCAGGGCTATCGCCCCAATCGCGCCGAGCACGCAACCTCCGAGCTTATACATAGACATAGACCGGCCTCCTTGAATGGTAAATAGCGTAGCCGATAACCCTGGCAATATTCACAGACTAAGAAGTTGATTCGCAATCACACACTATTCTTCAGACAGTGCGAACGGGGTGGTGATCTTCAATTCAATAATTGAGGGAAAGATACTGAACTTCCAATTAGGTTGTCAATCCCCTGATGATTCACGCGGTTGGTATACAACTTAGGAGCCGCCCCTGGTTGAGTCCTTGGTCGCAGATAAGCTTGGCTTTCGCGAGCTGACGCCTGAAAACCTCTACTTCGATGCGCTCCCCTCTGCTTCTGTGCGATAATGACGCC